>JAFGLB010000116.1 GCA_016928255.1 Bacteroidota bacterium | reverse complement strand
CGCAAATGACGGATATACGCAGAGTGAAATACTTACGGCATTTTCATGGCTGTTTGAACGCCTTACTATGGGCAAGCCTATGACAGATGTTTCAGGGGGAGCAAACACATCGTACCGCATGCTTAATGAAACGGAAAAAAATGTTATAGAATCGCAGGCGTATGGATACCTGATACAATGCCGACAGCTGGGACTTTTCAGCAATATGGATATTGAGACAATAATTGAAAGAATTATGATGGCCGGCTTTTCAACAGTAGGATTGCCGGAAATGAAATCATTTGTTGCCGGCTATTTATTTGATATGGATAGCGGTAACGGACATGTTTCACTGGGAATAAATGATACGATTCATTGAAGAAAAAGCAGTATGGAAAAATCACTTATTATTGTAGAATCTCCGGCAAAAGCAAAGACAATCAATAAATACCTCGGCAAGGAGTACTTGGTCGAAGCTTCGGTCGGTCATATAAAAAATCTGCCGAAAAGTAAATTGAGCGTGGATATCGACAACGACTTTTCTGTTGTGTACGAAACAATAGGCGGAAAAGAAGAGGTTGTAACTCGAATAAAGGACAGGGCAGTAAATGCAAAAGCTGTATTTATAGCAACTGACCCCGACCGTGAAGGCGAAGCTATCGCTGCACATCTTGCAGATGAGCTGAAAGATGTTAATAAACATATCAGGCGCGTGCTGTTCCATGAAATAACAGAGACGGGTGTTAAAGAGGGAATGGCACACCCGAAAAAAATTGACACGCATCTGGTAATGTCACAGCAAGCGCGTCGTGCAATGGATAGAATCGTAGGTTATAAAGTAACTCCGTTTGTCTGGAAAACGATGTACTATGGTCTATCAGCAGGACGGGTTCAATCTGTTGCATTGCGTCTGATATGCGAACGGGAAGGATCCATCAGAAGCTTTATACCCGAGGAGTATTGGTCGCTAACGGCTGAATTTACAACTCAATCCGATGATAAGTTCCTGGCAAAACTTGTTAAGGTGGCAGGTGAAGATCCGAAAATTCCCGATGAAACCACATCTAACGGTTATATGGCCGATGTCAGGAAACAAAGCTACATAATATCAAATATTGTCCGAAAGCCTGTAAAACAAAATGCACCTCCGCCTTTTATAACTAGTACCCTTCAGCAGGAAGCGGCAAAAAGACTGCGTTTATCCGCAAAGCGGACTATGATGCTGGCCCAGAAACTTTATGAAGGCCAGGAAATCGGCGAGGAAGGTTTAACAGGATTGATTACTTATATGCGCACCGATTCAACACGGCTGAGTGAAGAGGCCGTTGCACAAATTCGGACACATATTTATAACAACTACGGCAAAGAATACCTGCCTAAAGAACCAAGGCTTTTTAAAAAAGGAAAGGCATCGCAGGACGCGCACGAAGCAATCCGGCCGACGTCTGTAAAACTTACGCCAAAAGTTGTTAAAAAGTATCTCGATAAAGATATGTACGCACTCTATGAACTGATCTGGAATCGTTTTCTGGCATGCCAGATGGCTCCGGCAGAATTTGAGCAAATTACCGTTGAAGTAACCGGAGGAGATTATCTGTTCAGGGCGAGCGATCAACTGCCAAAATTCAGAGGTTTCCTTCAGGTCTACGATGATATAACGGAAGAAAACGGCAAAGAGCAGGAAGATTTAGATCCGACATCAAAACTGCCTGAAAAAATATTGAAGAATCAATCAGTCCAGATTACTGAACTTCTTCCTAAACAGCACTTTACTAAACCTCCGGGAAGGTATACGGAAGCCAGCCTGGTAAAAGAGCTCGAATCACTGGGTATCGGCCGTCCAAGTACTTATGCAATGATCGTTTCTACCGTAATCGACAGAAAGTATGTTGAGCAGACGGAGCGGAAACTTTTTGCCACTGAACTCGGCATGCAGGTGAATAAACTTCTTGTTAAGCATTTTCCTGAAATATTTAATGTCAAATTTACCGCAAAAATGGAGCAGGAACTGGATACAATCGCGTCGGGCAAACAGGAATACCTGAATGTTATGAAAGATTTTTACGGGCCGTTTCATCACGCAGTTGAAAAAGCATCAGGATTGGCATCCGCAATAAAAAAATCAATGCAGGAAACCACAGGCGAAATCTGTGAACTGTGCGGAAAACCGATGGTGACAAAATGGGGACGAAACGGGCGGTTCATGGCATGCACCGGATATCCCGGATGCAAAAATACAAAACCTCTTGCAGATGATGCTGAAAAGCATCAACATGTCGTTGGCGGCAAGTGCGATCTGTGCGGGGGAGAAATGGTTGTCAAAGGAGGAAGGTTCGGTGCTTTTCTCGGCTGTTCAAACTATCCTTCATGCAGAAATACAAAGCCTATTTCAATGGGCGTAAAATGTCCGAAATGCAAAGAAGGCGATCTAATTGAACGCAAAACGAAAAAAGGAAAAAGAACTTTCTACGGGTGCTCAAAATATCCTAACTGCGATTTTGCTTCATGGGATAAACCGGTCGCCCAATCCTGTCCCTCATGCGGTAATGAGTATGTGGTGGCAAAATATTCACAGGCAAAAGGCGAGTATCTGATTTGCCCCGTCTGCAAGCAGGAAGTTGACAAGGTAGAAGTAGCCGCTTCAGCATAGCAGGCACAATTTTTATATTCGAAGATTATGATGGAAAAAATTGTTAGAAATTATCTTGAGTACCTTGAGGCAGAAAGAAATTACTCAGCTAATACAATTCTTTCATATGAAACAGATTTATTGAATCTATTAAAATTTCTAAGGGATAACGGCATAAAATCATTCGGCGAGGTGCATAAGGAATCGTTGAGAGCATATATAGGATTCCTTCTGGACCATGATTTTAACCAAAGCAGTGTAGCAAGAAAAATTGCTTCGATGCGTTCTTTTTTTAGATATTTAAAAGGAAAAAGAATTATAGACAGCAATCCTGCCGCAGTACTCATTACGCCAAAAACCAAAAGGAAACTTCCTGCATTCCTGGACGAAAAATCGATCAATAACCTTCTTTCAGAGATGGAAAAAAAAGGCTGCAGCAGTATACTCGATCGCGCTATTCTGGAGTTGTTTTACAGTACCGGCATACGATTAAGTGAATTAATTGATCTTAAGCAGAAAGACTTCAGGCCTGAAGAAAAAATAATCAAGGTAAAAGGTAAGGGCAGGAAAGAACGATTTGTCCCAGTGGGAGGAAAAGCTATATCTGTGATAAATGAATACATTGCTTCGAGACGAGGTTTACCAGCTGCAGGGAACAAAATAAAAGGCGAAAACTATTTATTTGTAACAGATAAGGGGCGAAAATTATATCCGCAGGCAGTCGGAAGATTGGTGAGAAAATATATCGGAGCAATTTCGGAAATCGAGAAAAAAAGTCCTCATGTACTGCGTCATACGTTTGCCACGCACATGCTTAATCATGGAGCTGATATACGTGCAGTAAAAGAACTGTTGGGACATGAAAGCCTGTCCACAACTCAGATATACACACACATTTCATCTGCACGCATGAAAAAGATATATGAAGAATCGCATCCAAAGGCATAGAATTTAAAAAGATAAATTAAAATGCACACTTAGAAATTCGGAGGATTGAAAATGAATATTAAAGTTACTTCGCGGCATTTTAAATCGCATGATTCACTGACGGATTATGCAAAGAAATCTATTGAAGAACTGACGCATTTTTATGACGGTATTATAAAAGCAGACGTGATTTTTTCTTATGAAAAAGCAAGAAACAGCCTGAAAAAAACGGAAATTACTCTGTCTGTATACGGAACGGTGCTCACCGGAGCAGGGAAGAGCGATGATTTCGAAAAATCGGTTGATCTGGCAATTGCAAAATTAAAAACTCAGTTAAAAAAATACAAAGATAAACTTCACACAAAAGATAAAAAAAGTGTCAGAAGAATACGCGAGAAAGTATAACAAACCCGGGAGACGGGATTATGGCGCTAGAAAATTTAAAAGAAATCCATAATAATAACATTACCGTAGGTTCTCTTTTTGAAGTACTGAAGAAACCACTTTCATTGGAAACAGTAAACGGCGATATAGGATTCTCAAGAGAAATTACGGATAAGAATATCCACAGGCCCGGATTAGCACTTGCCGGATATGTTGAATTGTTCACTTATGACCGGGTGCAAATATTCGGGAATACCGAAGTGCGATACCTGAATCACTTGACTTTTAAGGAAAGAATTAAAGCATTCAGAACAATATTTCAATTTGACCTGCCCTGTGTCTTTGTTACAAGCAAAAATAATATTGATGATGAACTGATAGCTGTAGCAACAGAACATAAAGTGTCCGTTATAAAGACCCCGCTTGAGACCACAAAATTTGTATATTTTCTCAGTGATTTTCTTGATGACCATTTTGCACCGCAAACAGTTTTACATGGGTCTTTTGTTGATGTCTACGGAATCGGAGTACTGATAACGGGAAGGTCGGGTATCGGTAAAAGTGAGATTGCACTGGATCTTATTGAACGAGGGCACCGCCTCGTAGCAGATGATGTCGTAATGGTCTCACGAAAAGGGGAAGGGATATTACTGGGTTCGGGATCAGATGTAGTAAGAAATTATATGGAAATTCGAGGACTTGGGTTGATAGATGTTCGCTCTATTTTCGGTATACAGGCAATCAGACTGCAAAAGAGAGTCGAAGTAATTGTGGAATTACAGGAATGGAAGAACGATGTGGAATACACCCGCACAGGATTGGATCATGAATATATACCTATACTCGGAGTCAGCCTGCCGCATATAAAACTGCCTATTTTCCCCGGAAAGAACATCACAGTTATCGTAGAAGTAATTGCCCTGGATTATCTGCTTAAACAATACGGTTATGATTCGGCAAAGGAGTTCAAAAAACGCCTCGATTCGACGATTTTAGAGAAAATGAAGGGAAAAAGGGCTGTAAATTATTTTCACCACGATTTTGAATAGATTGATATAGATTCTTGACAAAGAATCTTTTATTGCCTATTTTCACCCAGTATTTTATTTTAGAGGATATGTGCGTTCATGACGAAAATTTGAATTAGAGATGAGAAAAACTAAACTATATAAGTTTTCTGTAAAAACATTAACATTTCGTGAAGTCCGCTGGGCAAGAACACGTCTTATAATAACCGGACTTTTTACAGGCGGAGTCATTCTGTGGTCGCTTCTCGCTATTAATCAGCGTTATGGAGATGTTTTTGGACTTGGGCATATTCAACAAAGCGCCTTGATAAATGAAAATAGAATCCTGCAGAACCAGCTTCAATATCTTACACACAAATTAAACGGCATACAAAGGCAGTTAAATTTATTGGGTGATAGAGGAAATGAAATGCGGTTGTCTGCGGATTTGCCGAAACTTGATGAGGACTTGCGGAAAGCCGGAACAGGCGGAGTCGATAACAGAATTGATTTCACATCTTCAAAAAGCGTCAATTCACTTTTGAACAGCCTGAATTCAGTTACAGAAAGGGCAGAGAATGAATTGCGTCTGCAATCTTCATCCTATGAAGAAATACAAAAGGCATACGAGAAAAACAAAGTGCGTTTTTCCCACCTTCCGGCAATAAAACCGATGGAAGGATTTTATAACAAGCGAGGATTCGGAATGCGTTTCCATCCAATCCTGCAAATTATGCGTCCACATGAAGGCATCGATATTGACAATGAGGCAGGTACTCCAATATATGCACCTGCAGATGGTATTATAGATTTTACGGGACATAAAGGAGGATACGGCCTTACATTGGAAATCAATCATGGCTATTCCTATAAGACACTGTATGGACATCTCTCTAAAATCATTGTTAATGAAGGACAAAGAGTGAAAAGAGGCGAACTTGTAGCGAGATGCGGAAGTACAGGACTTTCCAGCGCACCTCACCTTCATTATGAGGTCAGGCTGAACGGTGTTGCGCAAAATCCTGTTGATTATTTTTTTGACGATGTCCATGCGAGTTATTACCAGAATTAATTCGATTTAAAAACATTATGGGATTGAAAAGACGATGATTTGGACCATCGAGCTTGCTTCATATTTAGACGATGCTCCTTGGCCTGCTACAAAGGAAGAGTTAATCGACTATGCGATGCGCACCGGCGCACCGACTCAAGTAATCCAGAATCTGGAAGAACTTGAAGATTCTGACGAACCTTACGAAAGTATTGAAGAGATCTGGTCGGATTATCCGACTGATGACGACTATTTCTTTGAGGACGAAAAAGAATATTAGTACCAAAGCATTTTTATTACCAGGGCATTTTGGACAATTTTTTTTATTAATGAAGCCCAGCACTTTACTGCTGGGTTTTTTTGTTTCTGATATCTCATGCGGAATTTAGTATTATTAATGCTTTTCTTATCGTGCTGGATAAATCTTTCAGCGCAAGTTCCTGTCCATGGGTACGAAGTGGGAAGTCTCCGGTTTAGCGGCAACGCGACATTAGGAAACGATCAGCTGCTTAATGCCATGATGACACGCGAGACGCCATGGGGAATTTGGAAGTGGATATATAACAGGTTTGACAAAGAAATTTTAGGAGGACAGAAACCTGAATATTTTGACCCCGTAATATTTTCCGCAGATTATCAAAAATTAAAGAGAATTTATCAGGATAACGGATTCATCCATTCGTCAATTGACACGAACATAACTATTCAGCATGAAAATAAATCGGTTTTAATAGATATTCATATCAATGAAGGAAGGCGCTCGCTAATCGATACTGTCATTTATCGCGGCATTGATAATGTGGCACCGAACGTAATAGATGATATAAATTCAAATAAACTTGTAGAGTCAGGCAAACCGTATGTAAAAAACCAGATAGAAGATGAATCAAGAAGGATCGTAAATTCATTTGCTAATAACGGGTACGTGAACGTAAAGCGTGTTTCAGTTGAGGCTTATCATTATGCATCTACTGATAATTTTACTATTGTTTTTAATTTTAATCCGGGAAGACGTTATGTCTTCGGCAATATCTCAATCGAGCAGGATACAGCTTCATCACATCGCATTAATCCGGACGTGATACGCAGGCATCTGGATTTTAAGGAAGGAGAAATCTATGCAGAATATAAAAAGCTGGAAAGTGAAAGGAATATAAACAGGCTTGGTGTTTTCGAAGCGGCAAAAATTGAAAATGCCATTACTGATACTTCAGCAGAAAATACAAGTGTTCCCATCAGAGTTTTTGTGCGGACAAGAGCTTTTCAGGAGTTGACTCCTGAGATAGGAATCAATGATGAAAATGATGCATTTAATGTTCTTTTCGGAATAGGATACAGCCATAGAAATTTTTTGGGCGGCGCCCGCAATTTTTCAACGCGCCTGAGGCTTAACCTGCAATCGATTGAATTTAAATCATTGTTCGACGGCAATGCCCTGCAGGACAGTTCTCTTGTTTCGAAGATCGAATTGACGACAAAACTTATACAGCCGTATTTCATAAATAACAAGACAAGTTTCAGCGCTGCGTTTTCTGCCATGCTGGATAAACAAACTACTTACTATAATCCGAGCTTGAGTTCTCGTTTTGGCACTCAATCGCAGACGGGTTCGCATACAATGTTTTTTGTGGATTGGAATCTTCAGCTCAGTCATCCGAAAAAAGTCGCTACTCAAGAAGATACCATAATTCAGGCGTTGGGATTTATTAAGCAATTCAACTCGTTCGTTACACTCACTCTTCAGCGCGACAAACGAAATGATATTTTTTATCCTTCAAAAGGCATATTTCAGTCCATCTCAATTGAAGAAGGCGGTTCTTTTCCAAGAGCATTCGGCGGAATGCTCGGCTTGGATCTTCCCTATTCACAATATGTAAAGACAACACTGAACGGACAATGGTATTTTGATCCGGGCGAAAAACAAGATTTGATATGGGCTGTACGTGCTCAGGCAGGAGGCGCATTCATATATGGGAATCCACCTTTAAAAGATATCCCGCTTACACAAAGATTCTATTCCGGCGGAAGCGGAAGTGTAAGGGGATGGAGAGCAAGGTCTCTGGGTGCGATGGCGGACAGCTTGAGGAATCTTGGAGGTAATGCTATGCTGGAGGGAACCATAGAAGCAAGATGGAACCTTCTGAAAAATGCTGGTACATTCTGGTTTATCGATCTAGAAAAAATATCGCTGGTGTTTTTTTATGATTTTGGAAATTTATGGACTGAACCAAAAAAAATACGATTAAATGAAATTGCTATGGCATTCGGACTTGGTTTCAGGTATAACACAATTGCCGGCCCGATTCGTATTGATTTCGGAATGAAACTATACGATCCCGATGCTGTGCTTTCGAGAAGGTGGGTAACGCAAAAAGGGTTTTTTCCGGAGACTGTTAAAAACGGAATTCTTCAGCTTGGCATAGGCCATACATTCTGAGTAATTATTATGAGCTGGTCATCTATAATCGGGCATGAACGAGTAAAAAAACAGCTGAAGCAGATTATAAAAAGCCGACAAATTGCGCATGCATACCTCTTTTACGGAGCCGATGGAATTGGAAAATCTGCCCTAGCAATCGAATTTGCTAAAGTATTGAATTGTGAATCGGGAACGGAACAGGCCTGTGATGTATGTAAAAACTGTAAAAGAATGGAAACTTTACAGCATCCGAATGTTAAACTGGTGTTTGCATTGCCTGCCGGAAAAGGCGAAGAAAAAGGTGATAACCCGGTAGCTGTGCTTTCAGAATCACAGGTCGCCGATATCAGGGAACAGATATCGTTGAAAGCCAAGGATCCTTATCATCGCATCGAAATACCGAAGGCAAATTTTATCAAAATAAACAGCGTCAGGGATATAAAACGCGAAGCCTCTTTGAGCCGAACAGAGGAAGGGAAAAAAGTATTTATAATATTTAATGCAGATATGATGAATACAGAGGCCGCCAATTCGCTGCTAAAGACTCTTGAGGAACCGCTGCCGGGTGTAATTATTTTACTCACAACATCTGCAAAAGATCAGCTCCCGCAAACAATAATATCGCGCTGTCAGCTGATTTCGTGCGGGTCCCTGCAGGAAACTGAAATAGAAAAAGCGCTTATCGAAATGGAGGGAATAGAAAAGACAATTGCGAGGCTTGCTGCACAGCTTGCGCAAGGCAGTTACGAAAATGCCAGAAAACTGGCGCTGCTGAATATGGCTGAGGAGCGCAAAGATGTTGTTGAATTCATGCGTTTGGTGCTTGGCAGGAATCGAGCTGCCCTTATCGATACGATTGATGAACTCGCTTCATCTCTGGACCGTCCTGGAATTGAGCGGTGGCTGAAATTACTGCAGTCATGGCTGCGAGATGCACTGCTCCTTCAGCAAAATGAACAAACGCCGCTGCTGGATGATGAAAAAAAAAGTATTTGCAATTTTGTGGAAAAATTCAGGAATGCAGATCTTATTTCCTGCATCCAAGCTGTCGAAAAGGCAATTGCTCATCTGGACAAAAATGTCTACCTTCATCTTATTCTTACTATGCTGGCAATTGATTTAAGGAAGTTTATTACAGAAACGACAACAGTATGAAATCCAATTTTGAACGAATTCTTATTACAGCTGCACTGCCATATGCAAACGGTTTTTTACATCTTGGACACCTGGCAGGTGCGTATCTGCCTGCCGATATATATGCACGCTACCAGCGTCTGAAAAAAAGAAATGTCCTGTTCCTGTGCGGTTCAGACGAACACGGTGTGGCGATTACTGTCTCTGCGGAAAAAGAAAAAACAACGCCTGTAAAAATTATTGACCGCTACCACCCTGCAAATAAAACCACTTTTGAAGAATTTGGGATGAGTTTTGACAATTATTCGCGCACTTCTCTTCCTTTACATCATGAAAACGCTAAAGAATTTTTTAAGGAATTCCATCATCATCATATACTTATCGACAAAAAAGAACAGCAGCTGTACTGTTTAAAGGATAAAATGTTCCTTGCCGATCGTTATGTAGAAGGCACATGTCCGAAATGCAAATCAGCACAGGCAAGAGGCGATCAATGTGAAAATTGCGGCACTTGGCTGGACCAAACCGAACTTATAGAACCAAAATGCAAATTATGCGGATCGACGCCTGTTGTAAAGGAAACAACACATTGGTATTTTCCTCTCGGAAGATATCAGGAACGGCTGGAAAAATACATCGATGAAAGAAACAAGAGAGATGGGTGGAAAGAAAATGTTTTAAGGTACTGCGAAGGATGGTTTAAAGACGGGCTGAAAGACCGTGCCGTTACCAGGGATCTTGATTGGGGTGTTCGTGTTCCTGTTAAAGGATATGAGGATAAAGTTATTTATGTCTGGTTCGATGCAGTACTGGGCTATATATCCTCCGCAAAAGAATGGGCAGCAAACATAGGCAGGCCGGAGGAATGGAGAACGTACTGGCAAAACAATGACTCAAAGTACGTGGCATTTATCGGTAAGGATAATGTGGTTTTCCATTGCATAGTTTTTCCGGCGATGCTGATGGCATGGAACGACAGCAATCCTGATAATTTCGTGCTTCCTGAAAACGTGCCCGCAAATGAGTTTCTTAACTTTGAAGGACAAAAATTTTCAAAGAGCCGAGGCTGGGGTATTGATGTACAGGACTTCCTGAAATTCTTCCCGGCAGACATGCTGAGATATGCTCTTGCGGTTAATCTGCCTGAAACAAGAGACAGCGATTTCTACCTGAAAGATTTTCAGGCACGTATAAATAACGAACTGGCTGATATTGCCGGTAATTTTATTAATCGAACCATCGCTTTTATCGATAAGAATTATGACGGAAAAGTACCTGATAAAGGCGAATTCCATAAGCTTGATGAAGAAATAATCGAGATCGTAAAAAAAGCCCCGGCGGCAATAGGCAGTTTATTTGAACATTATAGTTTTCGAGAAGGGCTCATGGAAACAATGAACCTTTCGAGAGCAGCAAATAAATACTTTAACGACAGTGAACCATGGAAAACGCTGAAGACTGATCCTAAACGTTGTTCGACAACCCTTTATATTGCAGTACAGCTGGTAAGATCGCTGGCAATACTTCTGGAACCGGTTGTACCAGGGACATCAAAAAGAATCTGGAGTCTTTTGAATCTGGATACAACGATGAAAGACGAAGGATGGGATTCTGCATCAGAATTCAGAATTGAAGAAGGGCATAAGCTGTCTAAACCCGAGATTCTTATTAACAAAATTGAAGACAAAAAAATAGATGAAATATTAAAATTTCTTGAAGGCGGCAATAACAAAACTGAAGGCCAGATGCCGCCATTGAAACCTGTAATCACAATAAATGATTTTCAAAAAATCGACCTTCGGGTAGGAAGAATTATTGAGGCAGAGAAAGTTCCAAAATCGACAAAACTTGTAAAACTACAGGTTGAGATCGGGAATGAAAAACGTCAGGTAGTCGCGGGGATTGCACATCATTATAAGCCGGAAGATTTGACGGGAAAGCTGGTAGTTATAGTGGCGAATCTCCAGCCGGCAAAGCTTATGGGATACGAATCGCAGGGTATGATTCTTGCGGCCAGTACCGAAACGGGAGAACTGACGCTGGTCGGCCTGCAGTCGGATATATCCACAGGTTCAGCAGTGAAATAGCGCCTTTGCCGGAACGGCTTTTTTCAGGTATATTATAATGCAGTAAAGGAAATAAATGGCGCTGCAGAAAATCCATAGTATAGCACGATTTGTAAAGATCGAACACACGCTTTTTTCGCTGCCGTTGATCTTCAGTGGAGTATTTTTAGCTTCCAAAAATCCTCCCTCGCCTAAGTTAATTGCTCTTATCCTTTTAGGAGCAACGGGAGCACGCACAGCGGCACTCGCTCTCAATCGGATAATCGATAGGCATATAGATAAACGAAATCCGCGGACAAGCAGAAGGGAACTGCCTTCCGGAAACATGTCTATGATGGATGCTGTAACGGTTTTATCGGCAGGCTTGCTGGTTTACTTAACAAGTGCAGCATTGATCTCAGAGTTTTGTCTGATGTTATCCCCGCTGCCTCTGATTATATTCACTGTCTATCCTTACATGAAAAGATTCACATCGTTAGCGCATTTCGGCGTCGGTCTTGGATTATCGATGGCGCCGCTGGGAGGCTGGTTTGCGGTAACTAATTCCTTAGAAAATATTGTACCCGGATTGATGCTGTCATTTTTTACATTCTGCTGGGTGTCGGGATTCGATATAATTTATTCCACTCTTGACGAAGCTTTCGATAGAGGCGAAAACCTGTATTCATTTAGTTCACGTTTCGGCAAGGTGAAAGCTCTAAAAATATCGGCTTACCTTCATTTTGCAGCTTTCATAGTCCTTGTATTTCTTTTCTTTATTCAAATCAGGGCAATCGCAGCTTTTCCATTTCTGCTGATATCAGGGTACCTGCTTTATCTGGAACAAAAAAAATCGGAAAATGTGGAGCTTGCTTTCTTTAAAATTAATGCGGTACTGGGATTTTTTATACTGGCCATGGTTCTTGCAGGAGTCTATTTTCCATGAGAATTATTATCGGCATAACCGGTTCATCAGGTGCGATTTTCGCAGTAGAATTCCTAAAAAAATGCGATGCAGAAAAATTTCTTGTTGTAAGTAAATGGGGAAATGTACTGCTAAAAGATGAACTGGGTATCGGCGGTAAAGAGCTGTCCCCTTATATCAAACGCCAGTTTTCAGACGATGACCTGTCTGCACCTATAGCATCAGGAACTAATAAATTTGATGCATTCGTTATTCTGCCGTGTTCGGTATCGACAGTCGGTAAGATTGCTTCAGGCGTCGGAGATACACTGATTACCAGAACAGCGCAAGTTGCACTTAAGGAAAGATATAAATTAGTACTATGCCTGAGAGAAACGCCTCTCTCAACGATAACGCTCGAACAATGCGCCAGACTTTCGCGAGATGGTGCAATTATTATGCCCATTTCGCCGCCGATGTATTTTAAACCTGCCAATACAGAAAAATACGTAGATGCATATTTAGAAAAAATCATGAGTATACTTGGATTAACCCAGCCGCGAGGCTGGAAAGCGGAAGAATTGGAGTAAAGAATATGAAATTCCCGGCGCTGAGAGAATTCGTTGAATATCTTGAATCTATTGGCGAGCTCAAAAGAATTAGTGCAGAAGTTGATCCTTATCTGGAAGTGACTGAAATAGCTGTCAGGGCTTTGCATGAAGGAAAGCCGGCTATACTATTTGAAAATGTAAAAGGATCCCAATATCCTCTTGCAATCAATGTCTATGCTTCAGAAAAAAGAATCGAGCTTGCCCTGGGAAAACATCCGCAGGCTATCGGGGATGAAATTATAGGTTTTTTTGAAAAAATGGTCGCGCCCAAACCTTCGCTGCTTTGGAAAAGTCGTTCTTTTATACGCCGCCTGCTCAAAGTAAGACGGGGAGCTTCCTTAATCGGATTTTCACAGCAGGTGGCTATGGAACCCGACCTTGATATTCTGCCTATCCAGACATGCTGGCCGAAAGACGGCGGAAGATTTATAACACAGGGCGAAGTATTTACATATGATCCTGCAGATTCAAAACGTAATGTAGGTTTATATCGAATGCATGTATATGATAAAGAAACAACCGGAATGCACTGGCAAATACAGAAAGGCGGCGGATTCCATTATCAAAGTGCGGAAAAATTGGGAAAGGATCTGGAAATAGCTGTTGCATTAGGAACCGACCCCGCATTGCTGATTGCAAGTGTTTCAGCACTGCCCGAAGGAATGGATGAAGTCATGTTTGCATCTTTCCTCAGGGGAAAGCGAATTCCAATGGCACGCGGAGAAAATATGCGCATTCAGGTCCCTGCAAATGCTGAATTCGTACTGGAAGGTGTCGTTCGCCCGAAGGAAAGACGGATTGAGGGACCGTTTGGAGACCACTTCGGTTATTATTCCAATACCGCACCTTATCCGGTTTTTCATATACAAACTGTGACTCATAGAAAAAATCCGATATATCCAGCAACTGTAGTCGGCATTCCGCCGATGGAAGATAAATTCCTCGGCGATGCAACACAGCAAATACTCGGCCCATTGGTTAAAATACTGCAGAAAGAAGTAAGAGATGTTTGGGCATATTATGAAGCCGGATTTCATAATTTACTTGTAATATCGGTGGAAGAACGTTATAAAAAGGAAGCTATGAAAGCGGCACTCGGATTGCTGGGTACGGGCCCCCTTTCATTGACCAAATGCATCATTGCTGTTTCAGAGAATGTCAATCCCAGGGATTGGCCGTCGGTGCTTCGCGAGATAAGAGATAACTTTGATCCCCATTTTGATTTTGTCCTTCTGCCTAAAGTCCCTCTGGATACACTCGACTTCACCAGCTTCAAAATGGAATTAGGCAGTAAAATGATTATTGATGCTACAAGAAAAAAAGAAAACAACGGCAGAAGGGCCGCTATAACCGAAAAAAGCGCCTTTCAGCTGAAAAAAAGAATTTCCGATCTGAAAACAACGGATAGGAGAATATCAGATGCCCGTCTGGCTGAAGAATCGCTGCTGATTGTAAAAGTTAGCAGCAACGGGCGTGCTGTAATGGAAAAACTTATCAAACAGAAAGAACTGAAAGGTGTAAAAATTATTGCAGCAGTTTCCGGCGATATAGATATCAGGAACCAGGAAAGTTATCTCTGGGGGATATTTACAAGATTTGACTGCGAAAGAGATTTAAGGTTCAGCGAAGAGAGTCTTATCGGCATCTCTCCTGTCTACAAAGGCATTATGGGTATCGATGCGACCTGGAAAAAAGGTTATCCTTCTCCCGTCGAGATGGATCCTGTCGTCATTAAACATGTCGACAATCGCTGGGGAAAACTCTGGAAATAGAATTGTAGGTTCTAATGAATCAAAAGATCCATTTTAAAGATAAACGTCTTCATCCCATCTGGCAGAAAGTTTATTCAGGAGACCGTTTGTCTTCCAATGACGGCAGAGTATTGTTTCAAACGAACGATATAATTTCTCTGGGCAAGATGGCACATTTTGTACAAAAAAGCAGGAGCGGGGACTCTGTTTATTTTGTTCTGAATCAAAAAATCGAACCTACAAACATTTGCGTACTTTCATGCAAATTCTGTAATTTTTCGGTAAGGAAAGGCGATATAAATGCTTATGAAATGAGCATTGATGAAATGCTGGGTAAACTGACTCCGGAGATTCATGAAGTACATATGACAGGCGGTCTTCATCCCGATTGGAAGTGGGACTACTATCTTCGGATAATAAGAGATATAAAAAACAAATTTCCCGATCTTGACATAAAAGCATTTACAGCGGTTGAAATAGATTATTTCCATAAAAAATTCAAAATGCCTGTCGGAAAAATCCTGCAGCAGCTGAAAGATGCCGGATTACGTACAATGCCGGGAGGCGGGGCAGAAGTCTTTTCAGAACGAGTACGCCGGGAATTGTTTCAGCAGAAGATCGATTCAAAAACCTGGCTGGATATTCATCGCACTGCCCATAAACTGGGCATAGCATCCAATGCTACAATTCTTTACGGACATATAGAGACGATCGATGAGCGGCTGGAGCATCTTATAAAACTGCGAAATTTACAGGATGAAACAGGCGGATTCTTTTCGTTCATTCCGCTTGCATTTCAACCAGGCAATACAGGCATAAAACCGCGCGAAAGATTTACATCTGCCATAGATGATCTAAAGATGATTGCTGTTTCACGATTGATGCTTGATAATTTTCCGCATATCAAGGCGTACTGGGTAATGCTTACTGAAGAAGTCGCATCAATTGCGTTAAATTTTGGCGCCGATGATATCGATGGAACGGTCGGCGGAGAAAGAATTGCACATGACGCCGGTGCATCCAGCTCATCTTCACTGGCAAAAGAACAGATCATAAAAATTATACGCGATGCCGGTAAAATACCTGTGGAACGCGATGTGTTTTACAATCCCATCAACATTTATTCGGATAATGTTATTGGAAAAATACCGTATCTAAATTCTGTGCCGTTCTATGAAAACATTGAACGCAGGCAATTCAGAATACTGCCTGTAACACCAAGGCGCATGGGAGTACTTTCAAGGCAAAAACAGCTCGATGCCGGTTTATTTTCATTGGTTGACTTCTTTAAGCAAAGCGATGAGCTGGAAGCGCTGGATTTTTGCATCGCAACGAGAGACCAGGTAAGAAGTGTACTCCTTTTTTCCAATCATGGCTGGAATGATCTTGAAGGTAAAACTATTGGAATTGTCGATGATACAGCAACATCGGTAAAATTGCTCGAAGTTCTTTTGAAGAAAAAATATGGAATAAAGGCACGCCTGTGCAGGTTGAATTCAAGCGTGAATGATTATTCGAATTATGACGCCGTTCTACTTATCGGAGACGAAGCTCTGCATTCGAGGAAATTTGGGGCGGCAGGATTCGAGATTGTATACGACCTGGCATCAGAGTGGTACTTATGGAAAAAGCTTCCCTTTGTATTCGCGATATGGGCTGTTAAGAAAACAATGCAGGATGATAAAAAACAGGAACTGAAGAATATAATAAATGAATCACTGAGCAGAGCAGAAGGGAATTATTCATCTGTCGGCAAATTGCATGCAAAAAGAATAAATTTAACAAAAGAAGAGTCGGCTGAATATCTTGCAGGTTTTAATTTTCGTGTTGGAGCCCGTGAAAAAGCCGCCATAGCTGAGTTTCATGAATTATTGGTGGAAATAGATAAGCTGGAATGTGTGTAGACTCTGTTTGTCAGAGCACATGTCAGAGGAAAAGGAAATGCCCGAGCAATTACTGAAAAAATATGAAGAACTAATAACAGAAGGTGTCAAACTTGTGCCGATAGGAGGATTCGAAGCATCCGGCTATAATGCGAGACTGCAAAATAAATATCTGGATTGGAGAAAAAATTGCCTTGCAACACTCGAGTCTTCAGGTCCGATAGGATTCCCGTATAAGCAAAAAATCCTAGGCGATAAAAACGGGGGTTTCTTTTTTCAATCATCAGCACAGCTGATTTTGAATAGTATTCGTGAACTATTTGAGAAAGTAAAAGCATCTCCGGATCTTGTATCCGCACCCGATACGAATGTAATAGATCTTCCTCCTCCTGTAGTTCAAGCAGCGGCTGAAACGCCGGGCGTTCGGGTTCTTAAACCTCCGCCGAAACGGACAACTCAACAGCAAACGGCAGTGCAGACAGCGGTGCCGGAACATACGCAGGAACATGCACACAGCGGAAAAGTATATGTAATAGGTGAAACAGACGATCCGCTCAGGGTGCAATTAATGCAGTTCCTGGCGGAGATAGGTGTAGAGGAAATTTATATCGAGCGCGTGCATGGACAAATGCTCCCGATAGATATGCTCCAGTTTGATCCGAATGCTAAATTTGCATTTTTTATAATTAATCAGAACGATCTCGCGTATGCATTATTTGAACTCGGACATTTTGTAGGCAAGCTCGGGAAAAATCGTGTTTGTGTGCTCCATATGTCAGATGTCGAATTCCCGAAGAATGTACCCGGCATACTGGAAAAATCAATAGTGATTAAACTTGAAGAAGCAAGCTTTACTCTGATGAAAGAATTAAAGTCATCGGGTTATCAGATTAATTTGTAGAAATCATTCACAAAATGACATTTGAAAAGATTTATAAGAAAGTACGAAAAGGCATCCGCATATCGCGTGAAGAAGGTTTATTCGTTCTAAAAAATGCCGAGCTGCTGGATCTTGGCGATCTGGCTAATGAAATAAGATTCAGGAAAAATCCAAATAACTGGGTAACATACGTATTAGATACAAACCCTAATTATTCAAATGTCTGTACCGTAGATTGCATTTTTTGTGCGTTCTACCGCCACCCGGAAGAAAAAGATGCATACCGACTTTCTATCGATCAATTGATTGTTAAATTTGAAGAAGCAGCATCTCACGGTATTACGACGGCGCTTCTACAGGGCGGTGTAAATCCTTCTATCCCATTTGAATATTATCTAGAACTTGTGGAACGGACGGTAAATGAGGTACCGCAAATATTCCCGCATTTTTTCTCACCATCCGAAATTACGATAATGTCACAGGTCTCCGGATTGTCCATTACAGAAGTCCTTGAAAAACTTTGGGAAAAAGGATTGCGATCAATTCCGGGAGGCGGTGCAGAAATACTATCCGATCGTGTAAGGCGAAAGATAAGTAAAAACAAGGGTTCTTCTGCAGACTGGCTGAATATTATGCGAATTGCTCAAAAAATGGGGTATAAGACGACGGCAACGATGATGTATGGGCATATTGAGTCAGATGAAGATATTATCGAGCATTTTGATGCGATAAGAGGCTTGCAGGATGAGACCGGGGGATTCACTGCCTTTATTCCTTGGTCATTTAAGCCCTCTAATACGCCGCTGGAGAAGATTATTCCGCATCATGCTACTTCTACGCGGTATGCGCAAATTATAGCGTTCTCACGCGTTTATTTAGATAATTTTGACCATATCCAGGCATCATGGTTCTCCGAAGGCAAAAAAATAGGCCAAATTGCTCTGCATTTTGGAGCTGATGATTTTGGCGGCATATTATTAGAAGAAAACGTGCATGCGGCGGCCAATTTTATAAATACAACAAGTATTGAAGAATGCAAGAATTTAATTAGAGAATCCGGATTTATCCCCGCACAAAGAACAACTTTATATGATATAATTAAAGTGGAAGATAGCTCTATTGCAGCGTAGTTAAGAGGATCTCTTGTTTATCTACTGAAGAAGAATTAAAGGAGGATATATGAGGATTTCAATCAATAGTTTTACAATTATTTGTATTCTTCTAATCTATTCTCCAAATGTTTTCGCCGGAGATGACAGTAAAAAGGATGTAGAACTTCAGATTGAGAAGCTTACCCTATTTAAAAACGGATTAGGATTTATAGTCTCACAAGCCAGTCTTCCTGATGACGCAAAAGCCGTAAGAATTAGCAAGCTTCCGATTCCAACGTTTGGAACATTCTGGATTGGATATCCAAAAAGTTTAAAACTGCAGAATTTAGTCGCATCCATGGAAGAAAGTGAAGTAACCAGGAAAGTTCAGTCATTAAGCCAGCTCCTTCAAATAAACAACGGCCGGAAAGTGGTTATTCACACGAGCGATAAGGATATTGAAGGAACGATTCTTTCAGTAAAAATTGAAGATGAAAAAAGCTCGTCTATTAATCCTTATCACATGAATCCCCGCAGTTCACATATTTCTCCTGAAATTATTGATCAATCGTATTCAAATAATCTGATTATGATTAAGACCGCAAAAGGAGTGGCAGTTATTGATCCATCATCCATACAGCGGGCTGAGTTTTTAGATAATGAGCCGGTTAGTGTCAATACAATCAGGCAATCGAGTCCAAGGATCAGAATAAATCTTGAAAAACCGGCTGATGGTGAAAAGATATCTGTCAGCTATCTTACACGGGGCGTGACATGGATGCCGGGTTATTTGATAGATCTTTCTGATTCCAAAACTGCAAAATTCAGCGCGCATGCAATCATTATTAACGAGGTAGCTGATTTCAATGATGTGCAGGTCCAGCTCGTAACAGGTTATCCGAATATTAAATTTGGCGATATACTAAATCCAATCGCAAAAGCTCAGAGCCTTGCAGGATTTATGACTTCTCTTTCAGGCCATGGAACAAGCGGATCGAGAGGAAATTATATGATGACTCAACAGGCGTTGATGAGCAATGTTGCATCAGTGGGCAATTACGAAACGGAAGAATCGGCAGCATTACCCGCATACTCAACAGCGGCTGAAGGCGAGACAGCGGAAGATCTATTTTTCTATCCTGTCAAGAATCTTACATTATTGAAGAATGAAACCGCATGGATTCCATTATTTACAGCAGATATGCCGTATAAGCATATTTATACCTGGAAGATAGAAGATTATATCAATAAAGACGAGCGTTATCAATCTGATAGATATCACAATGCAGCGGAAGAAATATGGCATTCATGCAGATTAACAAATAGTCTGGACATGCCGCTTACTACAGCGGCGGCTGAATTCATGACAAATGGGGAGTTCATAGGCCAGGATGTATGCTATTATACTGTGCCTAAACGTGAATCAACGATTCGCATCAATAAAGCTTTGAATCTTCTTGCAGAACAAGCTGAAGTCGAAATAGATCGTAAACATAATGCTGCAGAATTTCACGGTTATCGCTATGATCTGGTAACAGTAAGAGGCGAACTTAAAATAAAGAATATGATTAATAAATCAATAGATATCGAAATCACAAAAGAGCATTCAGGTGAACTGATGGACAGTCAGCCTAAATGCAAGGACACGAAGACAGCTAAGGGACTAAAGCAAGTCAATCCCAAACATATCTTAACCTGGAATATAAACATGAAACCGGGTGAAGAGCAAAAGTTGTCGTATAAATATCAGGTGTATATCAGGAATTAAATGTTCCATTTGTTATACCGTTTTATGATCTAATTTCAAAAATCATCAAAAAAGGAACTGTAATGAAAAAACCAATTATTCTGCTGATATCTCTTTTAATATGTGCGATAATATCCTCTGCGCAAACAAAAGAAACAAAACTGAAAATAGATGCATCAGATCTGCGAATTAAGATAGATAAAAATATTTACGGCCATTTTTCTGAACATCTCGGCCGATGTATTTATGAAGGATATTGGGTTGGCGAGAATTCCAGCATTCCTAATGTAAAAGGAATCAGGAAAGATGTTGTTGACGCATTAAGGAAAATAAAAGTACCGGTATTGCGCTGGCCGGGGGGGTGTTTTGCCGATGAATACCACTGGAAAGACGGAATAGGTCCCCGCAGTCAGCGTCCATCTATGATAAATACAAATTGGGGCGGTGTTACGGAAGACAACAGTTTTGGCACGCATGAATTCATGGAATTGTGCAGTCAGCTTGGATGTGAAGCATATATCAGCGGAAATGTTGGAAGCGGAACGGTACAGGAATTGTCGCAGTGGGTTGAATACGTTAATTCAGATAACGTGAGTCCGATGACAGACCTGAGGAAAAAGAACGGGAGAGAAAAATCATGGGGAGTAAAATTCTGGGCGCTGGGAAATGAGAACTGGGGCTGCGGCGGGAATATGAAACCTGAATACTATGCAGATCAGGTCAGACGATACGGCACCTACACACGCAATTACGGCAAAAACAAAATATTCAAAATTGCATGCGGTCCTAGTGATAATGATTATAACTGGACTGAAGTAATGATGAAAAATGCAGAAGGATATATGGCCGGTTTGTCGCTGCACCATTATGCTTTCAATGATAAGAAAATAGCTACAGATTTCAATGAGAAAGGTTGGTTCGATGTAGTAAAGAATTCCTTAATTATCGACGAATATATCACGAAGCACAGCGAGATAATGGATAAATATGATCCGAAAAAGAAAGTTGCATTGATTGTAGATGAATGGGGGACGTGGTACGGTGTGGAACCGGGAACGAATCCGGGTTTTCTTTACCAGCAAAATACTATGCGCGATGCAGTAACAGCGGCGTGTAATTTGAATATTTTCAATAACCACTGCGATCGAGTCCGTATGGCAAATTTAGCGCAGACGGTTAATGTATTGCAGGCAGTTGTATTGACAGACAAGGAAAAAATGGTATTAACGCCGACGTACCATGTATTCGATATGTTTAAAGTGCATCAGAACGCACTCTGGGTCCATATAAGTATTGAGTCGCCTGATTATATCCTGGGCAGTCAAAAACTGCCCGCGGTTAATTCGTCTGCCTCTATTGATGAACAGGGCAGGCTTCATATTTCATTATGCAATGTAGATCCGAAATCTCCCCAGAAAATCGTATGCGAATTGAACAAGTATTCAGCTGATAAGATATCGGGCCAGGTACTGACTGCAAAAGAAATGAATGCTCTCAATACATTTGACAAGCCGGATGCAGTTGTTCCGCAGAAATTTTCAGATTTTAAATTCAGCGGTAATAATATTACAGTAAATATGCCGCCGATGTCGGTTCTTGTGCTGGAAATAGATGGGAAAGTTGAATTGAAGCCTCTCCCTGAAATTAAAAATCCAAATCCAGGAGTAAAATATGATTATTACGAGGGAAGATGGCAGAAGCTTCCCGCGTTTAATCAGATTACTCCGAAGCGTTCCGGGACAATTGAGCAGTTTATAATTCCGAAGGAACACACTGAAGAGGATTTTGCATTACAGTATACAGGTTATATTAAGATACAGAAAGAAGGCGTATACACGTTTTATATCAGTTCAGATGATGGGTCGGATATATCAATTGATAAAAATGTAATAGCAGATAATGACGGCTGCCATGCGGTAGAAGAGCAGTACGGCACAGTTTTATTAAAACCCGGATTTCATGAAATCTCAGTTACATTTTTCCAGGCAGGAGGGGGTAAGGCCCTGGATGTAAGTATTGAAGGGCCGGGTATGCCGAAGCAGATTATTCCAAAGGGTATGCTGTTCTATAAATAAGAAACAAAAAAAGCCGGGGGAATAAAATCCTCCGGCTTTTTGCTGCTGACTGTCTTTCGATTAATTGGTATCTATTAGACCTGCCATATTTTCATAAAAGATCTTTTTTATATCTGGAATAGACAGACGCATTTCCTGCACAAGTTTTAACTGGTTATCCACAATATCATAACGGTAACCGCGCGGAAGCAGGCCGGAGTCGGAGCCGAACAGTATTCTGTTTGAAGAAAAAATATCCAAAAATTTTTGAAATACTCTGCGCATGTCCGGTTTATCCGGATGTTCTGTGATCCATGAATTAGAACCGGAAGTATCGACGAATACATTTTTGCATTCCTGTCCGGTCAGTAGAGTCTCAGCCAGACGTCCCGCACCGAAATTTGGAATGATGAACTTGATGCCGGGAAACATTTTTGCAACCGTAATTAGATCTTTAGGATTTGAGAATTCATCATCTGTGACAGGCGAAATTCCGGCGTAATCGCGCGGCCGCATTATCAGCTTGCCGAAATGCACATAAATTATTCCTTTGCACTCCTGTATCAAATTGTATAAAGGAAAGAGCCATTCGTCGTTCACGCTGATATGATATAAAGAAGGGTAAAGGAAAATGCCTTTAAATTTATCCTCTTTCATACGCCTTGTGGCGTTTTCCATAAGTACATTTGAATTGGGATCGACTGTAAATATTCCGGCAAAACGGCCGGGAAAACTTTTTACGGCTTTTAAAACAGAGTCTTCATCTCCGGGTATACTGCTGAACAGAACTGCCCTTTCCAGTTTCCATTTATCCATAATATCGATCCAACGTTTGGCAAGTTGTTCAGGATCTTCTCCGGGAATTTCAATATGTCCCTTTGCAGCAATATTTCGGAGCTCGGTGCTTATATCAGCTCTGTTAGGTTTTTGTTTTACCATGAACTTGAAGTATGTGTTGGAATAAAAATGGACGTGTGCGTCAAATATTTTATATAACCCGATCATTGTCAGAATAGCTCAATAGATTTAACCGGGGCAGTCAAACCCCGTTCAGAACTAAGTCTGAAAAGCGTTTCAAGAGCTTTTTTTCCGTTATCACCCATGTCTATTGTAAGTTCGCTCACGTACATCTTAACAAAACGTTCTCCAAGTTTTGTGTCGATGCCGCGGCCGTATTTTAATGCATACGGTATTGCTTCCGATTGATGTGTATACCCGTATTCGATGCTTTGTTTCAGTCCTGCAGAAAGCTTGCGTGCAAGCTGTTCCCCCAGATCTTTTCTCACCACATCAAGTCCGAGCGGAAGAGGCAGGCTGCCGAAATTATCCCTCCACAATTCGCCGAAGTCAATAATTTTTTTAAATCCCTGTTCTCTGTAAGTTATTTGGCCTTCGTGAATAAGCACACCGGCTGCAAATTCACCAGATTCAACACGATCCATGATCTGGTCAAATGGAATGTCTGTGCTCTCTAATCCATCCGTGAATATTTTAAAAATGAGAGATGCCGTGGTAAGCATTCCGGGTGTTGCTATCTTCTTTCCTTTGAGTTCTTCGAGTGAACTATATTTCTTTGAAACGAGAACAGGTCCGTATCCTTCTCCCATGCTTGCACCCGCAGCCATTATCCAGTATTTATCGGCAACAGAAGGATATGCATGAGCAGAGATTGCCGTTACTTCGAGCTCTCCATTTATTGCACGCACATTAAGAGATTGAATATCTTCGAGCATATGTTCGATGGTAATGCCGTCAAGCTTTACCTTGCCGGATGAAAGTCCGTAAAACATAAAAGCGTCATCGGGATCCGGACTGTGACCTACTTTTATTATCATATCGCCCATAGCTAAAATTCCTTGACCGCTGTATAAATAGAGGCAATGCCGAAAGTCTGGGGATAGCAATTAACATTTGAAAAACCTGTATCCGACAGAATTCTGCAGAAATCTTCGCCATCCGGGAATTCCCGTATGGTGTCAGGCAGGTAATCGTATGCAGGGCGGTTTTTCGAAATCATACCTCCCATCCAGGGGAGGATAAATTTTGAATAAAGCTTGTACAGCTGTTTAACAGGCATTTTCTTTGGTTTTGAGAATTCAAGTATCATTACAATTCCGCCTTTGCAAAGCACGCGGTAAAATTCACATAAGCCGAGTTTAAGATTTTCAAAATTACGGACTCCAAATGCCGATATTACAGCATCGAATGTGCATGAATCGAATCGCAGCCGTTCCGCTTCGCCGATTTCAAGAGAGATTGTTCCGGTCAGGTTCTTATTTTGAATTTTACTCCATGCGATATCAAGCATTTTTTGCGAGATATCAATACCTATAATCTGAGTCGGTTTTATCCTGGCAGTCTCTATCGCCAGATCTGCAGTTCCGACAGCAGCATCAAGTATACGCTGCGGGTGTGCATCCTGCAGAAGTTTTACCAGTTTTTTTCGCCAAAGAATGTCTATACCGAAACTCAGAGTGTGATTCAGAAAATCGTACTTACCAGCTATAGAATCAAAGAGTGAACGTACCTGTGCCTGTTTATAAATTTTCCGTTCCGCTTTATCCTCTTTTATCACTCTTGTTTTAGTCGATCCCTGGGATACATATCTTTTTAAATCAGCAGTAAATATAAGCAAGAGAGCCAAGAATTCCAATGTAAAATTGTATTTGCAGACTGCTGTGCATATTGAATCAGTTGAAAGAATGCCGTATAATTTTATTAGTATATAGCACAAAAGCTTATAAATGAAGCATCATTATATCGATACACATACTCATCTTCTTCCTCCGGATTTTAAAAACGATCTGGACGAAGTCCTTGCTCGCGCAAAAGATGCAGGTGTAAAATATTGTATAGTTCCGGGGACTGATTTGGAAAGCAGTAAAGAAGCGGTATCGCTGGCGGAAAAACACGAATGTATTTATGCTTGTGTGGGTGTGCATCCTCATGAAGCGGCAAAAGCCGGGGATTCGGATCTGGCTGAGATAGAAAAAATAGCCGAACATAATAAGGTTGCGGCAATCGGCGAGATAGGTTTGGATTATTATTATAACTTTTCCCCAAAAGAGAAGCAAAAAGAATTCTTTGCCGCTCAGATAGATATCGCTGCCAGGCGAAGATTGCCGATAGTTGTTCACACGCGTGAATCTATGGGGGATACAATCGAAATTGTTAAAAATACATTTAAAAACCTCCGGGAGCCTGAAATAAATGACAGGCGCGGAGTATTTCACTGTTTTCCCGGTACCGCCGATGAGGCAAAGATCCTGAAACATTTGGGCTTTTACGTTTCCTATACTGGTATTGTAACCTTCAAAAAAACCGAAAGCACCGAAGTCATAAAGCAAATAGGTCTGCAGGGAATTCTTCTCGAGACTGATTCGCCTTATATGACTCCCGTCCCCAACAGGGGAAAACGCAACGAGCCTGCAAATATCGTTTATATCGGTAAAAAAATTGCTGAAGTGCTGAAAACAGAAGAAGACGAAGTGGCAAGGATTACTTCGGAAAACGCCATGCATTTATTTAATCTGAAGTAACTGCTTAATTAAAGTTTATCTTTTACTTCCTGATATATTCTCCGATGTTCTTCATCGAAAGTTGAAAGCTTATCATAAATACCGCGGTCGGGATAATTTCGGAATACTTCCGCAATTTCTCTGGATTTTGCATCGAAAAACTGTTTGATAACGACACTGCCGCGGCCCTGCCTGACTTGAATTTCATTGATAGATTCAAGTGCATTTAGTATATTATCCTGCGCCTTTATCTGTTCTGAAGTAAGTAAATCAATGCCGTCAAAATGGTAGTTGTTAAACGAACTGCGGAAGGAATCGTATTTCATATTATTCAATTCATCTGAGATTCCGAATTTGCTGTAACTGGCCGAAGATTGTTTCCAGTCGTTGGATTCGGATGAATTTGCGGCGATTCTGACAACATTAATAGCTTTCTGGAAGCAGTTATTTCCGGACATCGGCAGATACGTCTCCAAATCGTATCCGATAATGAGATATGCATAAAAATCGAGGAAACCTGTTAACGGATCAAATATCATTTCATCATGATTCATACGTTGATTGGGCATATATGTGAAGTCCCAGCTGTCGTCATTTATTCTGAGGATTGGTGTTGTGCGGTCGGAAAGATCATCACCGATATAAACAGGCCTCTGGCTGGCGATGAATGTCTTCGCTTTGTAACGATTGCTGCTCGATCCGCTTATTATGGTGATCTCGATGTTGCAGTCAATCTTTTCGCCGTCAAGGTCTTCGTTTGTGAATCGTGTACTGTTCATATAACGTTCAACATCGTTGGCAAAATTTCTCAGGTAATCCCGCTGAGGAGATTGAATGCTTTCGATATTGTTAACCGCTACTTTGCAGTTAAGTTCCTGGGAAAACAAAGAAGCCGGTAAGATCGATATAAGGGCAAGCGCCAAAAAAAATATGCGTTTCATAGGAGAATCATTCCATGTGTATATACATGAAATATAGCCATTTTCTGCAACCCCGGCAAGGGAAAAGGATTATTACCATATGTCTGATGTACCTGCTGTTCAGCCCGTTTCTTTATCCTATGGAAAATAACGGTCGAGGAACAAAAGCAATTGGCATGGCAAATGCTTTTGCAGCGGTAGCAGATAATCCCTGGGCGGTAAATTATAATCCGGCCGGATTGGCGCAATTAAAAGAGATCCAGTGCTCGGCATTTCTGATCCCCGGACAGTATGGAATGCCTGAATTGCGAACGTGTGCATTTTCTGCTGCCATTCCATTCTCATTTGCAGTGCTTGCTTTAAAAGCAGAAAAATTCGGTTTTGAGCTTTACAGTGAAAATGAAATAGGCGTTTCGTTCGGTATAAAGCTGTGCGGGAGTATTTCCGGAGGTATAAGTCTTAACTGCAATCGCATTGAAATTGCCGGGTACGGGCACAGGCAAAAATTGCTTATTAACGGCGGTATTCTAGCTGATGCATTGAGCAATTTAAAGATTGGATTTAATTTTACTAATCTTACAGGAACGAAAATAAGCAGCGGGGAAGAAAAATACCCGCAGGTTATTTCGCTGGGAGCATCATGGCTGGCGGTCGAAGACCTTATGCTGTCCTTGGAGATAGAAAAGGATATTCGTTATTCAGAAATCATAAAATTCGGACTTCAGCAGAAAATTATTGATGTGCTTGCATTGCAGGCGGGTGTGTCGAATAATCCTGCCAAATTCTCATCCGGATTAGCGGTAAAATTATTTTTCTGCGAATTCGGTTATGCCTGTTATACTCATAGTGAACTTGGATTGACTCACCAGATAGAAATCACAGGCAAATTATTTAATTAACCATGCGTCAATTCTTGATCTGTATCCTGATAATAATATCTGCTGTACCGCTCAAATCACAGAAGCTAAAACCGGCTGATACTCTGTTAATCCCTTATAATCTGCAGCTGGATAAATATTTTGAGCTAGAAAATGAAGAGGAGGACGATGCTTCGCTAAAGTGTGATATTGAACAGCTTGAAGACGACCCGATAGATATTAACACTGCGGCACCTGAGGAACTCAACAGGATACCGTATGTAACAAACCTGGCGGCAATAAGAATTATTGAGAATCGAAAAAGCAATGAATATAAATCACTCGAAGACCTGTCAATAATTGAAGGCATAACTCCGGAGATGCTTTGTTCTATCCGCATGTTTTCAACCGTAAAGCCTTCAAGAAAAAAGTCACAAATGAAAGCAAATTATAACAGCAGAGTCTCTGTTGAAACTGAGAAGCGGAAAGGATTTTTAAATAATTCTTATCAGGGTTCTCCGGTAAGAAGTCTGAATAAACTGCAGTTATCTGCAGGATTTGAAGAAACACGCCTGCTTAGTATAATTTCGACAATGCAGGCCGGCATATTGACGAAAAAAGATCCGGGCGAAAAAAGTTACAAAGATTTTATTAACGGTTATGGATACATAGAGATTCCCGCGCTGTATGCAAAAATGGTTTTCGGAAGCTATCAAATAAAAGCTGCGGAAGGACTTGTTTTATGGAGAGCATCTTCCATGACAGCAGGAAACGATGTTATAAAACGCGTAAGAAAAAACGGGGATGGAATCCGGCCGTACCTTTCATCAAGCGAGAACTTGTATTTTCGGGGTACAGCATTTTCAATTGATATCGATCGCCTGCAGATTCAAATGTTCTATTCAAACAGACCGCTCAATGCCGGTATTGATACAATGGGACGCATTTCAAGCTTTTATCAAAGCGGTTTGTTCAGAACAGAAAATGAAATAGCAAAGAAAAATGCAACGCGGGAAACATTTTTAGGAGGACGCATAAGTATTTACACATTTGACGGTATAAAAATTGGCTGCACGGGATATCGAACCAGATTTGCACATCCTTTGATGCTAAAAACTAAAAATGATGAGTCCGTCAATGACCTATGGATGACAGGAATTGACGCATCTTACACAAATTTAAAATTCGACTTGTTTACAGAGGTGGCGGCAGACAGGTACCGCAGGACTGCATTCCTGTTCGGGGCAAACTATAATCCCGCACTTTTTCTTTCGATGTCATTTATCGCCAGAAAATATCCGGAAGATTTTCAGAATATATACGGTAATGCTTTCGGCGGAACAAATCAAAATGAAAATGGAGTGTACACAGGAATAGCAGTTCAACCGGCCGGCTGGATTCGATTCTCGATGTATTACGATCAATATGTTCATGCAGGGCGTTCAGGCGATATTCCTGTTCCATCGAATGGAAGCGATTTTCTGGCATTGGCAGAATTAACACCAAATAAAGATTTTGATTTCTCGATTCGTTTTAAAAGAAAAGAAGGCGCAGTCAGTAAGGATTGTTTTGACTTATCCGGAAGAACTGTAAAACAGGTAATTCCCAGGATACAGGTAAACTGGCGGCTGAGCAGCAGAGTAATGATGTCGTCTTTAGTCAGTCTAATAAGCAGGATAGAGTGGATAAAAGTCAGACATAACGGGATTATCAATCCTGAGCGGGGTATTCTGATATCGGCAGCATTAAAATGCAAGCCTTCCGAGAATTTTGATTTAAGGGCAAGGATTGCGGTGATGGAAACAGACTCTTATGATTCAAGGTTGTATGAATACGAAGATGATCTGACAAATACGACTTTTTCCCCGGCATTATACGGGCGGGGCATCCGCTGGTATTTCACAGGCCGTGTTTGTATTTATAAAGATTTTGAAATAAGTGTAAAGTATGCTCGGACAATAAAAGAAGGTATTATGTCGATAGGCTCAGGTCTTGACGAAATTTCCGGAAATACACAATCAATTTTAAGTATGCAATTAAATAATCGATTTTAAACTGTTTCCTCTAAAACTTCAATAACAACTCTTTTGCTGTTTAAGAACACAATGACTTAACTAAATTGCAATATCGTCTAAAAAAAGGTATATTTTTAGATATGTGAATTATTTAACCAGGACAGGAAAATGCTGCAATTTTTTAAAAAAATATTCGGTTCCAAACACGAACGTGACATACAAGATCTTTATCCTGTTGTTGAGGAGATTAACAGCCATTTGCCGGCATTAGAAGCGCTTTCTGACGAAGAACTTCAGAATAAAACGGCCGAATTTAAGCAGAGAATTTCCGAATACATCAAAGCGACTGAAGAAGAAATTATCGGTTTAAAAGAAAAATTAAAGCAATCTGTGTCATTTGAAGAGCGTGAAGAGATTTATTCAAAGATTGACGGACAGAATAAACAGCTCGATCGGCAAATCGAAGAAATACTGAACGACATTCTTCCTGAAGCATTTGCAGTGGTAAAGGATACATGCCGGCGACTTGTAGGGCAGTCTTGGGATGTGGCCGGAACAAAAATTGTATGGGACATGGTGCCGTTCGACGTACAGTTAGTCGGCGGGATTGTACTGCACAAAGGCAAGATTGCTGAAATGGCTACAGGTGAAGGAAAGACGCTTGTTGCCACACTGCCTACTTATTTAAACGCGCTTACGGGAAGGGGAGTTCACATTGTTACTGTAAATGATTATCTCGCCCTGCGTGACAGTTTATGGATGGGCAAGATATTTGAGTTTCTTGGTTTAAAAGTGGCATGCATCCTTCAAAACATGGATCCGCATCAGCGTCGAATCCAATATGCCGCGGATATAACTTACGGCACCAATAATGAATTCGGTTTTGATTATCTGCGTGATAACATGGTTGTGAATGTGGAAGAGATGGTACAGCGTCCTTATAATTATGCAATAGTGGACGAAGTCGACTCTGTTCTGATAGACGAAGCAAGAACACCACTGATCATCAGCGGCCCTGTGGCAAGCGAGGATCATAAGTTCGACGAGATGAAGCCGTTTATAGACAGGCTTGTCAAGGCCCAGCAGAATTACGTAGCCAAGATTACGGCGGAAGCCGAAGCGTATTTAACGCAGGGGAAAATGGAGGAAGCCGGAGTTCAGCTGCTGCGTGCTCAAAGAGGCCTCCCGAAAAATAAAAAACTGATGAAGCTTTTTTCTGAACCTTCGAATAAAATTCTCATGCAAAAAACAGAGCGTGAATATATGCAGGATCAGAGTGCCCGTATGCATGAAATAGATGACGAGTTG
>JAFGLB010000115.1 GCA_016928255.1 Bacteroidota bacterium | reverse complement strand
GTAGGAGATACAAAGCAGTCCATTTATACTTTTCGACATGCCGACTGGCATATTATGAAACAGGTTAAGGAAACGACTGTATTTCCGTCGGCTCCTCCGCAGGTAAAAGAACTTATCTGTAATTACAGGAGTTATGAACGAATTGTGGATTTCAACAGGACTGTATTTCACGATATAGTCCCGAAACATTTCGAGAATAAAGCTCCGGAAGAAAGCGGGTTATCAAATTTTATACAGGAGGCGGAAGAAAAAAAACGCGGCAAAGGCTATGTGGAAGTCAGTATATTGGAATCCAACAATAACATTCTGCCGGAGCGAACAAAACTGCTGGAGGTCATTTCTGACTGCCGTGAACGTGGTTATGATTACAGCGATATCGTTATTCTTACACCGAAAAACAAAGATGTTATTGAAGTAAGCAGCTGGTTAAATACTGCCGGAATCCCTTTTATTTCGCACAGCAGTCTTGATATTCGCAGCAGAAGAGTTACTCGCGACATTCTTACGCTGCTGCGCTTTCTTGATTCTCCGATCGACAATATGGCATTTGCATCTTTTATTCTGAGTAAAACGTTTATGAGCATATTGAAAGGGAAATCGGGTTCACCGGATATCAATGAGTTTCATGAATTCGTTATGAAAGCCAGGCAGAAAAGTGAATCGGCACCTCTATACACATTCTTCAGAAAACAATATCCACTCTTGTGGCATAATTATTTTGAATATCTTTTTTCGGTAGTCGGTTATCTGCCTCTATATGATCTGACGACAGAAATTCTCAAGCGTTTCGAGCTTTTTACTGTTATGAATGAAGAGGAAGAAACGCTCGCCAAGCTGCTGGGAGTAATAAAAAATTATGAAGACAGGGGGCAGAACAATTTAAAGGACTTCCTTGCATTCACCGAAGAGGAAAACGAAGACAATCTTTGGGATTTTGTTCTTTCACGCGGGGCAGCTGCAGTGGAAGTAATGACAATTCATAAAGCAAAAGGACTGGGAAACCGCGTTGTTATCGTTCTTCTATACGACGGGAAGAAGATGCATAGCGCACAGATTATTGATGAAAAAGAGGATGGGGTCCGGCTTTTGCATGTTACAAGCGATAAAGCTGAAATGCTCGATGAGTTACAGGATCTGTATAACGCGCACAGGTTGAAGCAGGATGTAGACGATCTTAATAAACTCTATGTGGCGTTTACACGTGCGAAAGAAGAAATGTATATCATAGATATTAGAAATGAGAGTTATCCTGAACCATCGAAATATCTGCCGCAGGAGGGGTACGAGCAGACTGCAAAACCGGAAGTTGAGAAGAAAGAAACTGCTGTAATTAATAAAGCCGAGAAGATGTTTTCTGCAGTTTCTGTCGTCCTTGATTCGATAAGCTCGGAAAAACTGTCGATCTATGAACGCCAGCGCGGCGATTGTATTCATTCAATCCTGTCCCAGATTCAATATATTGACGACAACTTTGAAGAAATGCTCGATATACTGATCAAAAAGGAAACCGGGAATAAAGCGATATATGATAATATCCGGCAGTTGAAGAACACAATTACGGCATTTTTGACTGTTCCGGAAATTAAGCAATGGTTCAATCCCCGGGCGGGACGCATAGTCCTGAATGAACAGGAATTCGTCGACGAAGACGGCAGGCTCTATCGAATGGATCGTATTGTAATTGATACAGACCGCATAACGGTAATTGATTATAAAACAGGCGATGATAAAACCGGTTATACGGAACAACTGGAAAAATATGCAAGTATACTCCGAAGCTGTTATAAAAAGAAGGATATATCCGGCATTCTGGCTTTTATAGACAAAAGGAGTACACGGATTGCTGTATGAATGAACGAGTTGTCATAGGCCCGAAGGATTCGCTGATTAAAACGATTGTCGATTTGATATCGGAAGATACAAACGATTTTTCCCGCGTCGCACTTGTTTTTCCCGGCAAACGTCCCGCTCATTTTATCCGCAAGGAGCTCGCTGTAGGGCTAAGAAGCGGTTATATCCCCCCCGTAATATTTTCTATCGACGATTTTATTTATTCTCTTTACCGGCAGCTCTGTTCAGAATCAGAAAAAAATCTGGAGAAAATGGATGCAGTTGCCCTCCTGCATCGTGTTCACACAGGACTCGATGAGCGGCTTGGCGGCGAATATTTCACGGCGCTGGATGAATTTCTACCTGTCGGGATGAAACTGTACAGTGAGCTGGAAGAACTGCATATCGCTCACCTGCCGGAGAAAATTATTAAGGAACAATTAAGCACGCTGACACACAACAGGCTTTATTCCTTACAGGCATATTATAAACAATTTTATGCGTTGGTTAAGGAATCAGGATATTCAACGCGTGCAATGCGCTATGTCTGCGTATCTGATCGAATACGGGATATTAACGTTGATCAGTATGATAAAATTATAATATCGATGCCTTTTAGGCAAACCAATTCGGAAAAGATTATCTTTCAGGAAATCGAAAAAAACGATAAAGTTCGGATGGTTTATCAGTTTGACAAGCCGGGCGGAAACGAATCCGGACCGGAAATCAATTTGATAAAGGCCGCTGATACGCATGGCCAGGTATTTGCGCTTACGAGTTATATCGACAGGCAGATAAAGAACGGCAAAACTCCGGATGTGAAATCAGTAGTAGTGCTTCCCGAACCTGCATCTCTTTTTGCGGTTTATCATCAGTCCCTTTCGCTAATAGATGAGAACCAATACAACATCGCCCTGGGATATCCTTTTATCCGGACGCCTATATTCGGATTTTTAAACAACCTGCTTGAACTTGTTTCAGCAAAACAAAATGGAGTATTCCCTGCATCTTTGTATATAAGATTTATTCTTCATCCATATACGAAAAACATAAGCTTGAATCAGCGCGCCGATATAACGCGTATTTTATTTCACACAATGGAAGAAAAAATATCGGCCGATACAGCAAAAAAATTTTTGACGCTTGAAGACATTGAAAGCCGGGATGAAGTATTTACAAAAGCAGCTTTTGTTTTGAATGAATATGAATCTGTAATAACGCCGGAGCAATTAAAGCAGCATGTTTATACGATACACAACAGTACAGTAAGGGCGTTCGACAGCATTGCATCTATTTCCGATTTCGCCGGAAAATGCATAGAGCTGATATCATATATATATGAAGCAAGCACTGCAAGACTGCATCCGATGTTCCGCCGCTATGCCGAAGCGATGATAGAAGTATTTCAGGGCCTTGAAAATTCGATAATTGCAGGCACGTCATTCAGGGATATTCAGGGATACCTGACGTTTTTCCGTCAGTATGTGGGAGCGCAGGATGTTCCTTTCCCCGGTACGCCTCTGCGCGGTCTGCAGGTACTTGGATTACTCGAAACACGCGGCCTGCAGTTCGATGATGTATGTATTCTTGATGTTAATGAGGATGTTCTGCCCGGAAGCGAGACAAACGACATGCTCCTGCCTCAGGAATTGCGGAAACGTCTGGGATTAGAGACGTTAAGCGACAGGGATACGCTGATGGAATACTATTTTAATCTACTGGTGCACGGTGCCAGGCAGGTCACTCTTTTTTATAACGATGCCGGCGATAGAACAAGAAGCCGTTTTATTGAAAAATTGCTGTGGGAAGAAGAGAAAAGGGAAAACAGATGTTCGGTACAGGAACGGATTAAAGCGGTGCACTGCAGGCTGGATCTTACGAATGATACAGTCAAGCCCATGGAAAAATCCGAACAGGTCATTGCTGTTCTTCGCGGTTTTTCGTTCAGTGCAAGCATGCTGGATATGTATTTACGCTGTCCCTTGAGGTTCTATTACACCTACGTGTTAAAACTTGATGAAAAAGAAGAAACGTCGGACGATGTTGACGCGCGCGATATAGGCCAATTTGTGCATTTGGTTTTGAATAATTATTACGCACAATTGATAGACTCACGACTGCAGGCGTCCGATTTTGATATTAGACGTATGGAAGAACTGATTGAGAGACTCTTTGAAGAAAAATTCGGTGTGGTAACTGCAGGAACAACGTTTCTTCTCAAACATCAAATACAAACAAGGTTGAAGGACTTTCTTACAGAATACCAAAAGCAGGTAATAGAAAAAGAACCGGTAATAATTCGTGCTCTCGAAAAAGATTTGACTTCGCCTGTAGAAGGGATTAAGTGTACCGGGCGTATCGACAGGATTGAAGAAAGAAACGGCATTCACGTTATAATGGATTACAAGACTGGCATTAACCAGAGAAAAAATCCAGTCAGGTTTGATAAACTGGATTTTAACGACCGGTCAACCTGGGAAGATGCTATACAATCCCTGCAGCTTCCGCTGTATTTGATGCTTTACAAAAACGCGGTAAATCTACCTTTAGAACAAATCAGGCCTGTATATTTGTATTTAGGCGAGACAACAATAACAATAAAAAGTGAAGTTCCGCTGTACGAAAACCTGAACGACCAGATAAATGATTTCAATAAAATTGAGAAATTGTTCAGCCTGCTGTTTAAGGAAATACTGGATCCGGAAGTTCCGTTTCAGCCTCCTCAGGATTTGAACAAAACATGCCGCAATTGTCCGATGCAGCCGGTTTGCGGTACTACCTGGATTCGATAAAAATAATTTAAATAAATATTGAGAGTAATAAACAATTCACTTAACTTGAGTTTTACAAATCATAAAACAAAAGGAGAGATTATGAAAATTTTAGCAATAAAAATATTTGTTCTGACAGTACTAATTGCGATCGCAGTCTCCTCGGCTGTAAGCCAGGGTCTGTACTGGGAAAGCATTACAAAGATGTCTATGGGCGACAATAAGGAGATGCAATCCTCTATGTACTATGCGCCAAAAATGTTCAAGAGTTCAACAGGAAATAATATTACCATTTTTCGGCTTGACAAGAAAATGATTTATATGATTGACAATCAGAAAAAAGAATATACGGCTATGACTTTTTCTGAGATGGAAGCGAGTGTGAAACAGGCAAATAAGCAGCTTGAAGCGCTGCAAGAGCAGATGAAAAACATGCCTGCGGAACAGAGAAAACAAATGGAAAAAATGATGGGTGGCATGGGGATGGGAGCAAAAAGTTCAAAAATTGACGTAAAAAAAACAGGCGAAAAGAAAACAATATGCGGTTATTCATGCGTTAAATATGTAATAAACGAGAATGGAAAAGAAGCCGGTGTCGTATGGACAACAACAGGTGTAACCGGAATCGGCGGTCTAGAAAAAGATATGAAAGAATTCAGCCAGCGGATGGCGGCTCAAATGCCGAAAGCTAAAGAAATGATGGAGGCTTTTAAGAAAATTGAAGGATTCCAGCTGGAAACAACGATTTCAGGCATTTCGACAACAGTTACAAAAATCGAGAAAAAATCAATTCCAGCAGGTGAATTTGAAATTCCCGCAGGATACAAAAAAGTTGTTCAGCAAAAATTCAGTGACGAGTAATGTGAAATAAATCTGGTCTGACATAAAAAGCCGAAGTGATAATACTTCGGCTTTTTTTCTGGAAATATTAATAGATGTGCACTTATTATTTTTCTCCCCATTGCTGTATACTCTGCACTGCATCTTCGTTGGTTTTAAATTCCGATGTAAGATGAAATTCAATTTCCGGAAACATTTCCTGTGCGATATTGAATGACCATGACCCTTCTGCAAGAAAAACCGGGTGATTGTCCTTATCGTATGCGATATGCAGGTTTTGAAGATTTAAAAACCGTTCGTACTGTTCGCTGTTCTTTGAAGTAAACCAGTACGCTTTATGAATATTCATTGGCTGTAAATCGCATTCCGCCCCGTACTCGTGCAGTAATCTGAATTTAATAACCTCGAACTGCATTTCACCAACCGTGCCGACTATTTTAATATTACCCTGCTGGCGGAGGAAAAGCTGTGCAACCCCTTCATCGGACAACTGCCGGATTCCCTTATCCAGCTGTTTTGCTTTAAACGGATTTTTATTTATCAGCTGGCGGAATATTTCAGGCGAGAATCTCGGTATGCCTTTGAAGACAAATTGTTCGCCTTCCGTGAGAGTATCGCTGATTTTAAAAAATCCGGTATCATACAGCCCGATTACATCGCCGGGCCAGGCGTCATCTATTATGCTTTTTTCATTGGCCATAAAACTGGTTGGAGTGGCAAACCGAATTTCCTTTTCAAGACGTGTATGATAATAATATTTGTTCCTTTCAAACCTGCCGGAACAAACACGGCAGAAGGCGATGCGATCTCTATGATTGGGATCAAGGTTTGCATGAATTTTAAAAATAAATCCGCTGAATACATCTTCCGACGGTTCCACTTTTCTTAAATTGGTTTCTCGCGGCTGCGGCGACGGTGCAATTTCCACAAAAGTGTCCAGAAGCTCCTTAACGCCGAAATTGTTGATCGCACTGCCGAAGAAGACAGGAGCAAGATATGCATCACTGTAATGATCTTTATTGAACGGCTCGTACACCCCTTCAATAATTGCGGTTTCCTCCCGGAGTTTTTCAGCGGAATCGCTGCCGATATGCTCATCAAGCTTCGGGCTTGCGAGATTGCCGATTGCGATGATATCGTCCGAAATGCGGGTTTTGCTAGGCGAAAAGAGATTTAATTTCCTTTCGTACAAGTTATATACGCCCTGAAACCGCAAGCCGATGCCTATAGGCCATGTCAGCGGGTGCGTATGAATGCCGAGTTCGCTTTCAAGTTCATCCAGAAGAGAAAACGGATCCCGTCCTTCCCGGTCAAGTTTATTAATGAATATGATTACCGGTATACTTCGCATCCGGCAGACATTCATTAGTTTTCGTGTTTGCTCCTCAACACCTTTGACACAATCGATAACAAGTATCACGCTGTCTACAGCCGTTAGAGTTCTGTATGTGTCTTCGGCAAAGTCCTTATGACCCGGAGTATCAAGTATATTGATCTTGTAATTGTTATATTCAAAACCCATGACTGAAGTAGCAACAGAGATACCGCGCTGTTTTTCTATTTCCATAAAATCGGAAGTCGCGGTTTTTGTAATCTTATTGCTTTTTACCGCACCGGCTGTATGAATGGCACCGCCGAAAAGCAGCAGCTTTTCAGTAAGCGTTGTCTTTCCGGCATCCGGATGACTGATAATGCCGAAAGTTCGGCGTCTGGCAAGTTCTTTTTTTTTCATCTTTTGTTTTTTTTATAAAAAAGGTTTTAAGGTACGAAAGAAAAAATGGTGTACAAATATCACGAAAAACGCGGATATACAGCTACGGAGGAGTGAGTCTATTATGACTGGAAATAATGATCATATATACAATATACGATTTAATTATCAATCTTAACAGCAAAAAAATCTGTAATAATTTAAGGCCTTCATGAAGTTGAAAAAAATATTTGAAATCAGGGGTTTTTCAATAACTGCGGTCAGGGCAAGTTAGAAGATCCCATAAGGAAAATGTCTATGCACCGGGCTGCTTTTCGTCCTTCTACTATAGCCCAAACAACAAGAGACTGCCCCCTGCGCATATCTCCTGCCGAAAAAACTCCGGATAATGACGTCATATATTTGGTATCTGTCGAAATATTACCGCGTGAATCGAGTGCGATGCCCAATTCGTCCAGCAGACCGCTTTTAACAGGACCCGTAAAGCCCATAGCGATCAGGACAAGATCTGCATCTAAAGCAAATTCTGATCCGGCAGACGGTTTGAAATCCGGCGGAGGGCCGACATGCACAGCGCATATTCTTTTCAGATTTTTACTGCTGTCGCCTTCGAATTTTATAGTTGACACAGACCATTCTCTGAATCCGCCTTCTTCATGAGCACTTTCGCTGCGAAGCTGCAGCGGCCACATCGGCCAAGGTGTACTGGATGCTCGTTTATCCGGCGGTTTGGGCATGATCTCCAGCTGGTGTACTGACGCAGCTTTTTGCCTGTGGCAGGTGCCGAGGCAGTCGGCTCCCGTATCGCCGCCGCCTAAAATAACAACGCGTTTCCCTGTTGCAAGTATTTCTTTGCTTTTATCGATTATCAAACCCTCATTGCGCTGGTTTTGCTGTTTTAAGAAATCCATGGCGAAATGTATTCCTTTCAGGTCGCGTCCCGGTACATTGAGATCCCGCGGTGTTTCAGCGCCGCCGCATAGAAGTACAGCATCATAGGAACGGCGCAGCTCTTCCGCGGAAACATTGACGCCGACATGCGATTTTGTTGTGAAGACAATGCCTTCCGCCTGCATTATTTCAATTCGCCTGTCCAGCAGATGTTTTTCAAGTTTAAAATCGGGAATTCCATATCTCATCAAACCGCCGACATGATCGTTCTTTTCGTAGACTGTCACTCGATGTCCGGCCCGATTCAATTGCTGAGCTGCGGCAAGTCCTGCCGGTCCCGAACCGATTATGGCAACAGTTTTACCTGTACGATTTGCCGGACTCTCAGGCTTAATCCATCCCTCACGGAATGCACGATCAATAACGGCCTGCTCGATAAATTTGATTGTTACCGGCGGCTCGTTGATTCCCAGAACGCAGGCCGCCTCGCAAGGTGCTGGACACACATGGCCTGTAAATTCAGGAAAATTATTTGTCGAATGTAAAATGCGAATTGCTTCTTTCCAGCGGTTACGATAGGCAAGATCGTTAAAACGCGGGATAACATTGTTCAAAGGGCATCCTGTGTGGCAGAACGGCACCCCGCAGTCCATACACCGGGCGCCCTGATTTCCAACACTTTGATCTGAATAATTTTCGTATACATCCTTCCAATCATTTATACGCACCTCGACGGGACGCCTGGCTGGAGTTTCACGTTTGATTTCTAAAAAACCGGATGGTTTACCCATTTTATACCGCCTCTTCTATTTCTTCTATTGATATATTTTCTTTCATGATGCTTTTAGATTGATTAAGCACTCTTTTATAATCATGCGGAAAGACTTTTACAAATTTTTGCGACAATTGAGCCCATTTGTCGAGTATTGCACGAGCACGGGGACTTTTAGTATAATTAAAATGATTTTCTGTCAATTGATTCACTTTTTCTCTGTCTTGATCGTTAAGCTGGTCTATATCGACCATAAGCCTGTTGCATAATGAACCGGCAAATTCGCCGGTTTCGTCAAGAACATAAGCTATTCCGCCGGACATTCCTGCTGCAAAATTCTTGCCTGTCGAGCCCAGTACGACTACGGTACCATTAGTCATATACTCACATCCATGTGCACCGACGGATTCTACAACCGCCGTTGCACCTGAATTGCGCACTGCAAATCGTTCGCCTGCTTTTCCGTTAAAGTATGCTTCGCCGCTTGTTGCTCCGTATAGAACGACATTTCCGACAATGACGTTTTCTTCCGGTACGATTGGCGATTGTTTTGGAGGATAAACGATAAGTTTTCCGCCTGAAAGCCCTTTTCCTACATAATCATTTGCGTCGCCTTCAAGAAACATTGTAATGCCTTTTGCCAGAAACGCTCCATAGCTTTGTCCTGCAGAACCGTTAAAGTAAATTTTTATCGTATCGTCAGGCAATCCTTCAGATCCGTACCGCCGTGCAACTTCACCGCTCAGCATTGCACCTATTGTTCTGTTTGTATTCCGGATTGGCATATGTATTTCCGCCTGTTTCTGCTTTTCAAGCGCATCTTTTGACTGACTGATTAATTGATCATCCAGTATATCTTTTAATCCATGATCCTGCATAATCTGGAAGCGTCTGCTGAATCTGGAGGGTGCAGAAGGATTATGAAGTATGAAAGAAAGATCTACATGTTTTGCTTTCCAGTGCTCCAATGTTTTATTCATTTCAAGCAGGTCAACACGGCCGATCATTTCATCAACAGTTCTGAATCCGAGCTGCGCCATAATTTCGCGCAATTCTTCTGCGACGAAGAAAAAATAGTTAATAACATTTTCCGGTGTGCCTTGAAATTTTGCGCGTAAATCCGGATTTTGGGTAGCGATTCCAACAGGGCATGTATTAAGGTGGCATTTACGCATCATAATACATCCCATTGAGATCAACGGCATTGTAGCAAAACCGAATTCTTCGGCTCCGAGCAGCGCTGCAATGGCTACGTCGCGCCCTGTCTGCAGTTTTCCGTCTGTTTGCAGACGGACACGGCTGCGAAGGTCGTTAAGAACCAATACCTGTTGTGTCTCGGCAAGTCCTATTTCCCATGGAATGCCGGCATGCATAATGGAAGACAGCGGTGAAGCACCGGTTCCGCCTGAATCTCCGCTGATAAGTATGGCATCGGCATGTGCTTTAGCTACTCCGGCAGCTACCGTACCGACGCCGTTTTCCGAGACAAGTTTTACGGAAATTCTTGCATGCGGATTGACATTTTTCATATCGTAAATCAGCTGGGACAGATCCTCGATTGAATAAATGTCGTGATGCGGAGGAGGCGAGATTAACTGCACCCCAGGAATCGAATGCCTTGTCCGTGCTATTATTGAATCCACTTTATGTCCCGGCAGCTGTCCGCCTTCGCCCGGTTTTGCGCCTTGCGCAATTTTAATTTGTATTTCATCCGCATTTACAAGGTAATTTGCCGATACGCCGAATCTTCCTGATGCAATTTGCTTGATTGCACTGCGCCGGATCTTTCCATCTGCGTCAGGTTTGAAACGCACCTCTTCTTCGCCACCTTCACCGGTATTGGATTTGCCTCCGACACGGTTCATAGCCACAGCCAATGTTTCGTGAGCCTCTTTACTTATCGAACCGTACGACATCGCTCCCGTTACAAATCTTTTTACGATTTCCTTTGCCGGTTCGACTTCTTCGAGCTTTATGCTTCGCGTTCCCTTTTTAAAATCCATAAGTCCGCGCAAATTATACAAATTTTTGCTTTGATCGTTTAACTGCCGGGCAAATTCTTTATAACTCTCATAACTTGAAAGCCTTACGGCTTGCTGAAGCTTTGTAATAGACGCGGGATTGATCATATGCTTTTCACCGTTGACAAGAAACTGGTAACGGCCGCCAAGAGTGAGATCAGTATCTGCACCGGTGATTTTTTTAAATGCATAATCGTGCTTCATTTTAACTTCGTCCGCAAGAACATCCAAGCCTATTCCGCCGATTCTTGTCGCAATCCCAGAGAAATATTTTTCAACAATTTTTTTGTTTAAACCTATTGCTTCGAAAACCTGAGCTCCACGATAACTCTGCAGAGTAGATATGCCCATTTTGGACATTGTCTTTAGAAGTCCCTTATTTACAGCTTTTAAATAATTATTCAATGCCTTTTCGAAAGTCATTCCTTCCGATAAATATTTTTTGTTAACGAGTTCTTCTATCGTCTCGATGGCCAGGTATGGATTTATAGCGCTTGCGCCGAAACCTATCAACAGGCAATAGTGCATTACTTCGCGAGGTTCACCGGATTCGATAACCAGAGCTGCCCGTGTTCGGGTTTTCTCTTTGACTAAATGGTTGTGTACGGCTGTAAGCGCCAGCAGACTTGGAATCGGCGCATATTCTTCGTCAACACCGCGGTCTGAAAGAATTATTATTGAGTACCCTGATTTTATAGCGAGCGAGGCATGCCTGCACAAACCTTCAAGCGCACGTTCAAGCTCCCTCTCGCCGCCTTTAACACGGTATAACATCGAAAGCATTGTTGCAAGGAAATCACCCTGCGAAACCCGGCGCATTTTTTCCAGTTCACGGTTGGTAAGTATCGGATAAGGAATTTTCAAGGTATGGCATTGCTGCGGCCCTTCATCCAAAAGATTACCTTCGGTTCCGATATAACTTGTTAGTGACATTACAGATTGTTCACGGATCGGATCGATTGGCGGATTTGTAACTTGCGCAAAATTCTGTTTGAAATAATTAAACAACAGCTGGGGCTTGTCGGACAGACAGGCAATAGGTACGTCGGAACCCATCGAACCGACCGGTTCTTCGCTGTTCACCACCATAGGCGTGATTATCATACGTATGTCTTCTTCGGAATAACCGAAAACGCGCTGTCTTTTCACCAAATCTTCCGGATTGAATCCGAATTTTCGCGGCGGTTCGGGAAGTTTGTCCAGCAGAATCTGGTTTTCCTGAAGCCATTTTGAATACGGCTGCCGCTTTGCTAGACGTGTTTTTATCTCCTCATCCGGAACTATACGTTTTTCCTCAAGATCCACCAGACGCATTTTCCCCGGTTCAAGGCAGCCTTTATATCCAATATTACCCGGTTCTATTTCCAGCACGCCTGTTTCAGAGGCCATGATAAGTACGTTGTCATTCGTAATCGCGTATCTTGCGGGGCGAAGGCCGTTGCGATCGAGAGTTGCTCCGATAATTTTCCCGTCAGTAAAAGCCACGGCCGCAGGCCCGTCCCACGGTTCCATCAGTGTAGCATGATACTCATAGAATGCGCGTTTTTCGGGAGACATTGCATTTGCGCCGTCCCATGCCTCGGGAATAAGCATTGACATTGCATGAGGCAGGCTGCGGCCGCTCAGCATTATCAATTCTGCTGCATTGTCCAGAGCAGCTGAATCACTCACGTTCTCCTGAATAACCGGGAAAAGTTTTTCAATGTCATTTTCAAAAGCCTTCGATTTATAAACAGATTGGCGTGCATTCATCCAGTTCACATTGCCGCGCAGCGTGTTGATTTCCCCGTTATGACAGAGATACCTGAATGGATGCGCCAATTGCCAGCTTGGAAATGTATTAGTCGAGAAACGCTGGTGAACCATGCATAAAGCGCTGACTGTATCCGGTTCGGACAGTTCTTTATAAAACCGCGCTATCTGCGGAGCTAATAACAATCCCTTATACACGATTGTTCGGGACGACATTGACGGGATATAAAAGTAGCCTTTATCCTTGATATCTGAAGCTGCAATTTCAGTTTCCGCTCTTTTCCTGATTATGTACAATTTTCGGTCAAGTTCTTCCCGTGTCATTCCGTCTGCTTTACGGATAAAAACCTGCTCAATATACGGCTGAGAAACTCGCGCCACCCGGCCGATTGCATCGGCTTCAACCGGAGTATCACGCCAGCCCATTACGGTCAATCCTTCTTCCTCTGCTATTTTTTCAACGGCGGCTTCGCACTGAAACCGCGCCTGGGGTTCGACCGGCAGGAACATCATTCCTACTCCGTAATTGCCTTCCTGAGGCAAAGAAAAACCTATCTTTTCGCATTCCCGGACGAAAAATTTATGCGGGATCTGGATTGTGATGCCGGCGCCGTCGCCGGTATTCGGATCTGAACCGCTCGCGCCCCGATGAGAAAGGTTTGCGAGAATTCTAATGCCGTTTAGAATAATATCATGCGTGCGGTCAGCGTTGATATTTACTATAAATCCGATTCCGCAGGCATCGTGTTCATTTTTCGGATCGTACAGCGGGTAATCTTTAAATAACTGCTTATTCATTTTTTAAGCATCTTTCAGATGAATTAAAACATATATATGGGATGTGAATCGGGATTCTTGCCGAACAGCGTCACATCATCTATTTTTTTGATTTTTTCGTTTAAACATAAAGTGTACAATGTCCGTTCAATTCCAATCCCGCCGCCGAAAGTATCGGGGAATGTGAATTTTCCTTCCTTATCTTTTGAATTGACAGCCATCAAAAACGGTCCATACCCGCCCATCTCGTCGATATTTTCAATATTTCCATTTGAATATTTCGGGCGTGAAAGCAGCACCTTGTTATCGATCAAGCGTTCGATAATCGGTTCGTACAGCCATTCTCTTATGGCTCCCGAAAGTATTTCACATGCCATTCCGTATTTTTTGCTCTTTCTGCTCATAGATTTTGCACAGATATCGTAGTTGTATATCATGTCAGAAGTGAATTTCGATATCGGTATTTTGCCGCCGTCATCCAGCAAATACGGATAAATCAGATCATAATTTTCTCTCATTAGACCTGTTATCCAGAAAAATTGCGACTCGACATTTTCGCCGACTTTCTTTTCGTAATCTTTAATGCCGTATTTATTCGATACGTCATCTTTTCTGAATCGGGGAAAAGGAGATTTCGGGACATCAATTGCAATATCAAGTGCTTTTAAATCGGATTCATTTTTATTGTTCAATTCCGTAACAGCATGAATCAGCAATTTTTCAAAAAAAAGAAGCGCCTCTTCGAAATCTTCTTTAAGTATCTTTGTGACTTTGCCGGTATCCTTTTTGTATTCGTCAATCTGGATATTACGATTTCTTCTCATTTCTATATCCATCTGTGAAAAATCAATTATGTATTTTCCTCTTTGTTTTCCGACCGGACTTTCAATCTCAAGACGTATATTGGGCGAATCGACAAATATGCCTTTGATTTTCGGATTCATGCATGCGAGGAACTTCGAATATATCATTGAATGAGTTGTTTTATACGAATGCCCTTTGTATGAAATAGAAGGAGAATGTTCTACATCATGAGCAAGCGGGTCGGTAATTGGACTCATTGATACCCGCTCGATATTGAAAAGTCCGTAATTTGTCAGGAAATTATGCATGGAATTAACCAGGGTCGTGCGTAAAGCAAGAACGTGGTACAAACTGTCTCCCATCCATTTCTGAAAATAATTTTCGTTGAGATAACTCTGCAAGCTTTCTCCGTTCTGGTTCAAAGCGGATTGAAAATTGTATAAGCTTAGTCCTATAGACTGAAATGATTCATTATTCACAAATCCTCCGTTTTTTTAAATATGGGTATTGGAATTCTTTTATGTTCGGTAACTCTCATCATCTGTTTAATTCTGTCAGTTCTGGCAGCATCTGTTTCTTTCAATTTATTATTACCCTGCAGTGAACCAAGGATGCTGTCTATTTCGTCGTACGGTATGCCAATTTCATCTTCGTCAGTCTGATCTTTCCAAAGGCCTGCCGTAGGCTTTCTTTCGATAATTTCCCGGGGAATGCCCAGCTCTTCAGCAAGAAGTTTTACTTCGTATTTATACAAATCGCCTAAAGGCAGAATATCACAGCCGCCGTCGCCGTACTTTGTAAAATATCCAAGAGATATTTCTGTTTTATTTCCTGTTCCGGCTACCAGGTAATTATTAATGCCTGCATAATAGTATAAGCTGATCATACGCAGGCGCGATTTAATATTGCCGTAATGCCTGATATCGCTGCTGTCCGGCAGCAGCTTTTTAAAAACTGTGAATACTTCATCCAGAACGACTTTCACGGTTTCTATTTTTAAAGTTGCAGCGGCCATTCCTGCATAATTCTCGTCTTCAGGCTGGCTGCCGCAGGGCATTATCAAACCCAGCGTTTTACCGGGGTATGCGAGATTACATAGAGCGGCAACGACAGCTGAATCGATACCGCCGCTCAATCCTAAAACCAATCCCTCCGCTCCGGCGGTTTTTACCCGGTCATTAATCCATTTTACGACTTCATTTTTCATTTTAACCATGCCGATTACGTATGATTATTATTTATGAGCTGCAACCAGTTCCGAAGCGGTTGCGCTGCTGATGGCAGAAATAATTATTTTCTTTATTGCTTTTTTTTCAGGAGTTGTAATTTTTTTTCCGCTGCTGTTCAGGACATAAAAAGAATCAACAATCCCGTCCACGCGTGTGGCAATTTTTGCGAATGCAATATTCAGTTTAAGATGAGAAATTGCATCGGTAATCCGGAATAGGAATCCCAGCGTATCAGGAGCGTAAATATCCAGAAGCGTATATCTCGGATGTTTTTTAAAAACGACCTTGCACCTGGTGTTCAGATTCAGAGGTTTTTCCTTGCGCTTCCATCGCCGGCAATGGCGTTCGATTAAACGGGCGATATCAATTCGGCCGGCAATTACTTCCTGTATATCATTGGATATTTTATCGCATACATTTTCAGATATTTCGTTATGTGAAATAAAATCAGAGACACGGAATTTATCGATTATAAGCCCGTCCCCCCTTGTAAACACGTAAGCGTCGTGTATATTTGCGTCATTTGCCGTTAAGACACCGCAAAGTTTTGAAAGCATTCCACGCGAATCTTTTGATATAAAAGTTATCTCCGAATAACGGCCGTAGTGATGAAAAAGTGCAGAGACTTTTTCGCTTAAATGATTTGTGTTCACATGAGCGGCAATTTCTTCGGGTTTAAAAGCCGAAAGGTACGACGGATCGGACAATAACTCCATATGACTTTCAACGGCTTCAGAAGGAAATATGTTTACAAGCGCTCTCAGAATATCGTCCTTTTTTTGTTCGGTTTGCTGAGCTGTTAAGGTAGAAATCTGCTTACCAGTCATTTCTTTTACAAGAAATGCCCTGGTTTTTGTATACAAGTCGCGCAGCAGTAGTTCTTTCCATTCTGTTAATACACCGCGGTTTACCGCAGAGAGATCGGCATATGTAAGAACGTACAGGTAATCAAGAAGTTCCACACGGTCGAATACCTTTGCAAAATCTATTATTGTATGCGTGTCGTTTAAATCTCTTCGAAATGCAACCTGTTCCATTAGTAGATGATGCCTGACCAGAAACTGCACATCTTCCGCCACGTCAATGTAATTTAATCGCCGAAGTATCTGTCTTGCAATAGATACGCCTTTTATTTCATGTTTTCCGATATGGCTGGGTTTTCCGATATCGTGAAGCAGGCAGCTGAGGTACAGAGTATCTCTCCGGGGCAGAGATCTGAAGACGCTTCCGAATGAAGAAATGGACTGATCCAGCAGCTCGGCGTTGGTAAGCATTATAACAGTATGTTCGTCTGCTGTATAGAAATGATACTGGTTATGCTGAAAAAAAGACACCATGGGTTTCCATTCCGGTATCCATTTTGCCAGCAAACCCAGTTCATTCATTTTTCTTATTGAACTACCCACCGCATTCGGACGATGCAGAAGAAGCCTGAACAGGTCTGTCTCGTTCCTGCTTTTTAGAGGCTTGATAAGATGTCGATGGTGTTGTATTGATTCTTCGAACTTGAAAGAGAAATCAAGATTTCTTTCATTTTTCAGCAATAATGCCTGTAACAGCAGTTCATTTGAGATCGGAATGCTTCGTTTTATCAGATCGATCTGCTTATTCCGCAGGACAAACGGGCCGTGCGGTTTTTGGATTCTAATTTCACCGGCAGCGTTCAGCCATTTGCTTCTGGCAGAGCTGATTACGTGCGAGCACAACACTGAAGCGCAGCGCGATGTTTTGTAGTAGTCCTGCATGAATAACTCGACTTTTTTTCTCTTGTCATGGGACCGGTAGAACAATCCGGATGCAATACTTGGCTGGATACCGAACTCCAGTGTATCATGCAGCATATCGGATTGAATATGCATCTCGTTGCGTATGCGGAGCAGGAAATCAAAAGCGGCCCGGGTCTCCCGCAGGAATGATGGAGTGAATTGTTTTTTTATCGATGCTGATTTTAACAGGCGAAGAACGGCCGTCTCATTTTTATCCAGATTATCCAGCCTGCCTAGCAGGCCGGTACCGCGCATAATCCATAATACCGTATGAATATCACGAAGTCCGCCGGCGCTGTTCTTAATGTTTGGTTCCAGCAATTTGGACGTATTTCCGTATTTGTCGTGACGTAAGTATGTTTTATCAGAGATCTGCTGTATAAAAGTTTTTTTATCTGTATTTCTGATTTTTTCTGATATTGCCGATACCAGCTTATTAAACAGCTGTGTGTTTCCGCAGATGAACCGGCTTTCGAAAAGCGACATGCGTGATTCAATATCTTCAGGATCCAGATTAATGCAATCGGAGATGTTCCTGGTACAGTGTCCAATATTTAGTCCGGAGTCCATCAGACTGTGTAAAAATTTTTGGATAGTATTTTCTGTTTGTTCCTCATGCCCTTCATTTTCGGTGAGGAATAATATATCGATATCTGAGTTAAAGCATAATTCTTTTCTTCCATATCCGCCCAAAGCAGCGATTGATAGATTTGTTGAACCGTTTGCAACGAGTTCATAGGTGGACTGCAGAAATCTGTCCTGACGATTTGATAACTCGAGGGCTATACGTATTCCACCCACACCGGAATGGTGCAGCCCGAGGATTCTATTTCCTTCCTTTTCGAAGATTTGCTTGATATGTTCAAATTTATTTTTCAGAATATATACCCGCTTTCACCATGCTGACTTAAATCAAGGCCTTCTACTTCTTCTTCCTGCGGAACTCTCAATCCCATAAAGCGATCAAGGATTTTTAAAATTATCCATGTTGCAGAAAAAGCATAAATTACTGCAACGAGGACACTAAGTGATTGAACAGCAAGAAGCGAAGGATTTCCGAAAAACAATCCATCGGCTCCTGCAGAGTTAATGGCTTTCGAAGCAAATAAACCTGTGGCAATCGCACCGAATATTCCCCCAACACCATGCACTCCTACGGCATCCAGCGAATCGTCGAATCCGAAAAAGTTTTTAATTGTAACGCCATAATAACAAAGAACACCGGCACAAAGACCAATTATAAGTGACGATATCGGGCCGACAAAACCTGAAGCTGGAGTTATTGCTACCAGACCTGCAACTGCACCTGAAGCAGCACCAAGGAGAGTCGGTTTACCGCGGTGCTTCCATTCAACGAGAAGCCAGGAAAGCACGGCAGCAGCAGCTGAAATATGAGTAGTCATAAACGCAGATACAGCAAGACCGCCCGACGCTATTGCACTGCCTCCGTTAAATCCGTACCAGCCAAACCAGAGTAGTGCAGCACCGAGAAGAGTCATCGTTAAATTATGAGGAGGCATATGCTCATGTCCGTGACCTTTGCGTTTTCCTATTATAATTGCTGCCGCGAGTGCAGAGACTCCGGAGCTGATATGAACAACCAATCCACCGGCAAAATCAAGGGCACCAAAAGAACGAAGCCAGCCGCCTGTTCCCCAAACCCAGTGCACCAATGGTGCGTAAACTAAAGTGGACCAAAGCGTAACGAATACCAGGTATGTGCTGAATTTAAACCTCTCGGCAAAAGCCCCGGATATTAATGCCGGTGTTATTATTGCAAACATCATTTGGAACATCATAAAAGCCTGGTGAGGTATTGTTGCCGCATAATCCGGATTTGGTTCCATACCGACATTTTTCAAGCAAATCCAGTCAAGATTCCCTATTATTCCATTAACATCTGGGCCAAACGAAAGAGAATAGCCCAATATAACCCATTGAACAGTAACAAGACCTAGTGCAACGAAACTTTGCATAATGGTTCCTAGAACGTTCTTTTGCCTTACCATTCCGCCGTAAAACAGCGAAAGACCCGGTGTCATTAGCATCACGAGAGCTGTTGAGATTAAAATCCAAGTTGTGTCACCAGTATCAATTTTCATAGAGCATCTTCTCCGGCCTCTTCTGTTCGAACGCGTATTGCTTCCTCCACGGGGTAAATAAATATTTTGCCATCTCCTACTTTTCCAGTTTTTGAATGCCGTATTATAATCGAAACAGCTTTTTCCAGCATTTTATCAGCTACAATAATTTCGAGTTTAACTTTTGGCAGAAAATCGACTAGATATTCAGCTCCACGATATACTTCAGTATGGCCTTTTTGCCTGCCAAATCCCCGAACCTCGGATAAAGTCATTCCCAGAAATCCAGCGCTAATCAACGCTTCTCTTATTTCATCAATTGCATGAGGACGAACAATAGCTTCAATTTTCTTCAATCGAAATTCTCCGTTTTATACACTTTTATTATTTAAGCTATACAGCAGTAATACCTTAATTAATAAGGTAATATAATTAATTTATTTATATTGTCAATGATTTTGTTAGATTTTCTATGATTTATTTATTACAAGCGGCAATTATCGCCGTTTTTCGCCGAAAAAATACAGCAGTTATAGAGAATTAATTTTTGATATTTGCGGCAGGTGAAAGGATATTGATGCAGTCTTTTACAATAAAATATATACCGATGCCGATGCCAATTATACACATCAGGATACCGATTGCATTGACAATTGAAGCAAGGTCTCCGGCATATTCCATCATTCCCGTCCGGTTAAATATCCATCTCCAGTCGTGAATAAGACCGCGTGAGATCAACTGGAGGCGCTGGTAAGGGGCATCGCCGATATAAATTGAAACATTGACAGTGCTTTGGCCTGTCCAGTAAAAGAGGAAAGGAATTGTTTTAGGATTAGCCCGTCCGAATACTATTAAAGCCGACAAAGGTATTATTACTTGAAACAGGGAGCCGCCGAGAATTTCCATGAATTTGCCGAACATCTTAAATACCAGGTGTCCGGTTTCGTGAATAAAAAGATCTATAGTATCAACGACCCAGATAAAAAAGGATACCTGGCTGCGGGTGGCATTTTCCTGATAAATTGTAGCAAGAGAGTATGTAAAATAGCAGAGGAAAAGGATTGAAATGCAGTATACAATAGTACTTAGAATTTTCATATGATTCATGAGTCTGTTCTATTGTAATATTATCACCGTGCGGTGTATATAAAAATCCCGGCATTTGAAAAATACCGGGATATTGATTTTACCGACTTATCTTTGTTTTATGTATTATTCGTCTTTTATTTTTTCCAGCAGTTCAGCAGCTTCTTTCCTAAAGTTATCGTCATCTTCATCATTTTTAGGAAGAGATGCGATTTTTGTCAGGTGCGTGCGTGCTTTCTCATATTCTTCCATTTCTATATAGGCACGTGCGCAATCGAGCCTGTACATAATAAAGTCGGGTTTTAGTTCGATTGCTTTTTCGTAGTTTTTTACCGCATCGTCCATATTGGCCCAGCCGAGTCCGAGAGGCCACCTGATAATTTTTGGTTTCTCGCAGACCTTGGCGTTTGTCCGCCCCAGAACATAATATGCAGTTGCTTCTTTTGGATCCAGTGAAATTGCTTTTTCACAGTCAGCTTTTGTCTGCTTAACAAGATCAAGAGATTCCCATACGCCGCGGAATAGAGCGATGCGGCCGCTGGCAATTGCATTACGTGTATATCCCATAGCGCCCGATGGATTTATAGAGACGGCTTTCTGTGCAAATTCCCGTGATTTTTCGTAATACTCCAGCTGCTTTTGTTTTTCTTCATCGGTGCTGCCAGCCATGTGTTCACCGATATCGACGTATGTGCGGCTGAGGCGCCACAGTATTTCATAATTATCCGGAGAGAGAGAAAGCGCTGTTTTATATTTCTCCAGGGCTTTTTTATTGTCGAAAACTTTTTCAGCAAACTCATCGCCTTCCGAAATAAGCTGGACGACTTGAGTGGTATCGTCGCCGCCTGATGCTTCAAGTGTATCGGCAGATATGAAACCGAATACAGCAATCAATAAAATGACGACCGGTATTTTTTTCAAGGTTTTTCCTCCTGGGCAGGTTAAAAAGATGTATGGTTAGTCGGGATATGTAAAATTGATTATGATTACGAATTGCGTGCCTGCATCTGTTTGATTTCATCACGTATCTGTGCTGCTTTTTCATAATTCTCTTTAGCAATAGCCTCGGCCAGCTGCTGTTCCAATTGCTCCAGTTTGGATAATGGAGGTTTTGCTGTTTCAGCCTGATCCGGTTTGGATGCAGTTGGAATTCCTTTTTCTCCTTCTTCTCCCTCAGAAAGGAATGAAGCTTCATCCATGACTTTCTCGGCGACATAAATAGGCGCGCCGTAACGAACAGCAAGTGCAATTGCATCGCTGGGACGCGAATCAATTTCTTGCGTATCAAGATTCAGGCGGGCAAAGAAAGTGCCTTCACGGAGGTCGTTTATACAAACATCGATAAGTTCTCCGCCCAGTAAATCGATGATGTTTTTCATCAGGTCATGGGTCAGCGGGCGGGGAGGTTTGATCCCTTCCATTTCCAGGGCAATCGACTGTGCTTCGAAAGCGCCTATTATTATCGGCAAACGGCGTGTTCCATGTATTTCTTTTAAAATCAGTGCATATGCGCCGCCGCTCGACTGGCTGCTTGATAATCCTAATATGTCTACCTGAATTCGATCCTCTGAAGACATACTATTTGCCCGTTATTTTTTTTAACTCCCGCGTCAATGCAGGAACGATTTCAAATGCGTCTGCAACAATACCGTAATCTGCCGCCTGGAATATGGGCGCATCCTTGTCTTTATTTATAGCTACAATATATTTTGATGAGGACATACCTGCAAGATGTTGAATTGCTCCCGAAATAGCAATAGCAATATAAAGCGTCGGTGAAACGGTCTTTCCCGTCTGCCCCACCTGTTCGCTGTGCGGCCGCCACCCGGCATCAACTACCGCGCGGGATGCGCCGACAGCACCGCCAAGAGTGTTTGCCAGTTCTTCAACCATTTTAAAATTCTCTGCAGCTTTTAACCCGCGTCCGCCGGATACAACAATGTCAGCTTCGGCCACATCCAGTTTTTCGGACGCCTGAAGCGTTTCCACTGTCACAGATGAAAAATCCGATTCTGCCAGCGGTATCTCCGCTTTTTCAACTTCCGCCTTGTTTTCGCTGCTGTCGCCCGAAGCAAAAACATTAGGGCGAAGCGTAAATACTTTTATCGCGGAATTTATTTTTATATCCGTCAATGCTTTGCCGCCGTATACAGGCCTTGTCGCTGTTATATCGCTGCCTTCGGTTTTCAGGGCTATGCATTCAGAACCGATGCCGGCATCAAGTTTAACTGCCGCGCGGGGCGCACAGTCTTTGCCCATCGCCGTTGCGGCAATAAGCACCACGGATGCCTGCTCCTTTTTTGCGATCTCTGCGATAACCTTTGAATAAGCTGTGGATGAGTACTTTTCGAGCCTTGGTTCGTCGACTGCAATTATTCTGTGAGCTCCGTATCCGCCCAATTCTGCCGCCATGGACTGTATTTGACTGCCAATAACGAGTGCTATTGCCTCGCCGCCTGTCTGGTCTGCGATTTTCCGGGCGGTATGCACGACTTCAAATGCCGGTTTCTTGAATTTATTTTCTCTCTGTTCTGCAACTGCGAGTATTTTCATATAGGTAGAATATTTAAATGTGATTAAAAAATTCAGTTATTAATGCTTATACGACTTTTGCTTCCTCGTGAAGCAGCCTGACAAGCTCCGGTACGGCGCCGATATCCGTACCGACGATCTTGCCTGCACTCTTTGAGGCCGGCTTGCGTAGTGCGATGACATCGACTTTAGGCTGAACAGCTGCAGGAATTTTTTCCTCGATAGGTTTGCTTTTGGCAGCCATAATTCCTTTAAGCGAAGGATAGCGCGGTTCGTTTAATCCTTTTTGAGCGGTAAATACTGCCGGCAATGAAGTCCGGATTTTCTCTTTGCCGCCTTCGATTTCGCGTTCAACTACAGCCGAACCGTTTGAGATTTCAAGTTTTACGGCAACCGATACTGAAGGCAATCCGAGCATTTCGGCAACCATGACTCCGACTACAGCACTGTCGGAATCGACCGACTGCTTGCCGAAGAAAATCACATCCGGCGAAATTTCCTTTAAATAATCAGCCAGTGCCCGTGCAACTGAAAATGAATCCCTGGGCGAATCGTCTTTTAAAAGAACCGCTTTATCGACTCCCATTGCCAGAGCTTTGCGAAGTGTTTCCTTGTTTGCATCGCTCCCTAAGGACACGGCAATTACTTCACCGCCGTTTTTTTCCTTCAGGCGGAGGCATTCTTCTACGGCATATTCATCGTAAGGATTAAAAACAAAATTGACTCCCGTTTTGTCGATATTTTTTCCATCGGCCGAGATATTAATCTTCGCCGCGGTATCGGGTACATGGTTAATACATACTGCAAGTTTCATATTTGTGTTCACAATTATTGACTGTTGATGGGTTATTTAAATATAATCTTATGCTGCAATTAATGCTGAGAGCAGACTGCTTCTTTATAAATTATAAAAGTTTTTAGTAACGAACAAGTCCAAGCTTGATAAATATTAGTATATTTGAAAATTTATCAGGAATATTAATGCTGTTTCCAATAAGCAGTATTGCATTTTAATTAATGTGCTCATTAAAAGGAAACGAACACTGGTGTCTTATTTAACAGATCTTGTAAAAACAAGATTCATTTTTGGAAGTGGTATCAGCTGCGTTGTACTGATGTTCTAATATCAAATTGGCTTTAATTGATTTTCAGAGTAATGTTTCGGCAGTTATATCAATTGTGATATTATTGAATATTACCAGATTTAGACTTTGTGTGTTTAGCTTATAAAAAAATGAATAAATGGTTGAAATACATGATATGACAGGTCATTATCCGGTTTTAAATCAAATTAGTAATTGGATGATTTTGACAGTTATTAAGTCATAATGCTACTAAAATACAAACAATTGTGACAACATCGGATTGTCTAAGGAAGGGATAATAAGAGATAAAAACTGACGGATCAGTGCTGTATTATTCAAGAATTAATGTAAATTTTAGCAATAATTGGTACTGGATGAGGAATTTGCCGGATATTATTAACAGATGGAACCGGCCTCACATGGTTTGTCTTGAGTAAATGGACTTCATCTGAAAAAGTGCTTGACACTTAATTAATTTTTTGCTATTCTTTATTTGAGTAAAGTATGAAAAAACCAAGCACAAGAGAAATAGACGATCTTTACACTGCGATTCTTAGACTTGAATCGCTGGATGAATGCCGGCGTTTCTTCCGCGATCTTCTAACCGAATACGAGATCAAGGAATTTGTCAAGCGCTGGAAAGCGGCCCGGATGCTGGCGAACGGAATTCCTTATACACAAATAGAAGAAGAAACAGGGCTCAGCACTCGCACTATCGCCCGCGTGGGACGCTGGCTTAAAAGAGGCAAGGGCGGCTATGCTATGATGCTTAAACGGACTACAAAATAATTTTTTTTGCCATTAACACTTTATTAGGATAAAGTATGCTCGCAACGAATGGACGGATGAAAATAGCAATACAGAGAAATGGACGCCTTACGGAAGATTCAGTGGGACTTCTGCGCGCGTGCGGACTGAATTTTGAATTTCAGAAACAAAGCCTGTACTCGCCATGCAGTAATTTTGATCTGGATGTTCTGGCAATCAGAGATGACGATATTCCGGAATATGTGCAGGATGGCGTTGCCGACCTGGGCATAATCGGAGAAAATATCCTTCAGGAAAGAAGAGCAAAAGTAAATAGACTGGCAATGCTTGGATTCGGCGGATGCAGGCTGATGATCAGCGTGCCTCTTAAATCACAAATACGAAAAATTAAGGATCTGAAAGGACTGCGTATAGGCACAACTTATCCGGTCATTCTTAAATCCTTTTTGAATGCTAACAGGATCAAAGCTGAAATTGTAAAGCTCAGCGGTTCGGTTGAATTGGCGCCGAGTCTAAATGTTGCGGATGTGATATGCGATATCGTGTCTACCGGAACAACGGCCAAAATGAACGGCCTGCGGACATTATGCATGGTAATGGAATCTCAAGCCGTGCTTGTTGCCAATCCGGATGTTATGCACGACAAAAACAAAAGAAAAGTGATCGAGAGATTAATGATTCGCGTGCGCGGTTCTCAGGAAGCGGGCGGAAAAAGATATTTGATGATGAATGCGCCTGCAAACTCAGTCCAGAAATTGAAACGGCTGATACCGAGCTTGAAAAGTCCGACTGTAGTGCCTCTTGCACAAACCGGTATGGTGGCCATCCACACGGTCGTGGCTGAAGATATATTCTGGGATGTTATGGAAAAGCTTAAAGAGGCCGGTGCCAGCGATATAATTGTTGTGCCTATTGAAATAATTATAAGATGAAAAAATATGTCGAAAATAAACTGACAGAGCAGGATCGTTTTGCTCTTTTGCAGCGCAGCAGTCAATTTCAAAACGAGACCGAAGCGGCCGTAAAACAACTTTGTTCTGATATAAAGCAGCGCGGCGATGCCGCGGTATATGAATACAGCCTTAAGTTTGACAAAGCAAATATAAGGACACTTCGGGTATCGGCTGAAGAATTCGAATCGGCTAAGAGATCGGTTTCACCTGAATTTCTTGATGCAGCCGCGGCGGCGGCCGGTAATATCAGAAAATTTCATGAATCGCAGAAATGCAATTCACAGAAAATCGAAACGATGAAGGGAGTCACATGCTGGCGCGAGCCGCGGCCGATAGAAAATGTAGGTTTGTATATACCTGCGGGTTCCGCACCGCTGCCTTCTACGGTATTAATGCTTGGCATTCCTGCGAAAATTGCAGGATGCAAACGTATAGTTCTTTGTTCGCCTCCGAAAAAGGACAATTCAATAAATGATTTTGTTTTAGCGGCGGCATCAATTGTTGGTATAGATGAAATTTATAAAGTCGGTGGTGCGCAGGCTGTTGCGGCGATGGCATACGGAACAGAGACAATCCCAAAAGTGGATAAAATATTCGGGCCCGGCAACAGGTTTGTAACTGCTGCAAAGCAGTTTGTATCGGCAGATCCCGGCGGAGCGCAAATTGATTTACTGGCTGGACCGTCCGAAGTTCTTGTCATCGCGGATGAATCAGCCGATCCTGATGTTGTTGCATACGATTTAATTTCACAATGCGAACATGATGCAGATGCACAGGCTGTGCTTGTCACTGTCAGTAAAAAACTGGCCGATGAAATAATGCATATATTACCTTCTCGTGCCGGGGAATTTCCTCGCAACAATTGCATATCTGCGTCGCTGGAAAGAAGTTTTATTGTCATTGCCGATTCATTGGAATCAGCTGTCCGGTTTTCAAATGATTATGCACCGGAACATCTGATTATTAATACTCATAACGCCGAACGGCTTGCACAATCAGTTACCAGCGCAGGCTCTGTTTTTATCGGACCTTTTGCGCCTGTTACAGCAGGTGATTATGCTTCAGGGACGAATCATACATTGCCGACAAACGGTGCGGCTCGTTTTACAGGAGGTGTTTCGCTTGATAGTTACCAGAAATATATTACGTTTCAATTAATTGACAAAGCAGGCCTTGCGGTGCTCGCACCGGTGCTGACTGCATTTGCCGAAACAGAAGGACTGCAGGCACATGCCAGAGCAGTTACTTCCCGGCTTTCATCCAAATAAATACTGTAACGCAACCAATAAATAAGAGCAAGTTTTCTATGAATATTGAATCGCTGGTACGCGAAAATATACGTGCATTAAAACCATACAGGAGTGCAAGGCAGGATTATCTGACAGGTGTTTTGCTGGATGCAAACGAGAATTCTTTCGGCAGTGTTGTTACAGCCGAAAATCTTACTTTAAACCGTTATCCCGATCCGTATCAAAGAGAAGTCCGCACTATACTGGCGGCGATGAATGATGTTGCACTTGAAAATGTCTTTATCGGCGTCGGTTCAGACGAAGTCATAGATTTGATAGTCCGAGTATTCTGCGAACCCAAATGGGATTCCATTGTTTTGCTGGAGCCGACATACGGAATGTACCGCGTTGCGGCATCTATCCAGGATGTTGATGTGCGTTCCTGCCTGCTGACTGAAGATTTTCAGATCAATACAGGGGAAGTGAAGCGGAAAGTTGATGCAAGTACAAAGCTCATTTTTTGCTGCTCGCCGAATAATCCAACCGGAAATCTGCTGCGAGTCGAAGATATCCTGGCATTGTGCGATCTAAATTCCATTGTCATTGTTGATGAAGCTTATATCGATTTTGCTAAAACGGAATCCCTGGTAAAAATGGTTCTTGACTATCCAAATTTGGTGGTGTTAAGGACACTTTCAAAAGCATGGGGACTGGCGGGAGTGCGATTCGGGTACTGCATTGCAGACCCTGTTATTATATCTTATTTAATGAAAGTAAAATCGCCTTACAACATCAGCGCATTGACAAGCCGTATGACTTTGCAGGCATTGAGTAAAGGAGTCGAAGTCAGGCAGACCGTTGACGCTATAATACAGGAACGTGAGTGGCTTTCCGGCGAATTGAATAAGCTTTTATGTGTAAAAGAAGTTTTTCATTCAGATGCGAACTTTATTCTTGTCCGCTGCACCGATGCTGGAGCTCTTTATAAATTATTGGCCGGCAAGGGAATCATAGTGCGCAATCGAAGTTCTGAACCTCTGCTGGAGAACTGCCTGAGAATTACCGTCGGCACGCATCGCGAAAATGAAATGCTGATTAATACTGTGAAGGAGTACTATGAATGAAAGTTGTATTTATTGACAGGGACGGTACTATAATAATCGAGCCGCCCGATGAACAGATAGATACGCTGGAAAAACTGGAGTTTGTCCCGAATGTAATTCAGGGCCTCCGTCTGCTGCAGAGCCGCGGATTCGAACTGGTTATGGTATCAAACCAGGATAAACTCGGTTCACCGGCTTATCCACGGCAATCTTACGATCTTGTACAGAAAAAAATAATGAGCCTGCTTAACGGAGAAGGAATAAATTTTGCCGGTGTATTCATCTGTCCCCACAGTTCTGCAGACGGCTGCAATTGCAGGAAGCCGAAAACCGGCCTGGTGGATGATTTCCTGAAAATAAATCAAGTCGATCTTTCCCGTTCTTATGTCCTCGGAGACCGCGAGACGGATGTCCGGTTGGCAAAGAATATTGGCTGCAAATCCGTTCGTCTGACATCTGATGCATCGACGGAGGCTGATTTTAAAACAAAAAGTTTTCTTGAAGCATGTAATTTAATTATTCGTCAATCAAGGTCTGCAGCTGTCAGGCGTAAAACAATGGAAACGGATATTTCGGTTGACATCTTTCTTGACGGAATAGACAGCTGTAAAATTTCTTCAGGTATCGGTTTTTTTGACCACATGCTTACTCTGTTTGCCAAACATTCCGGCATAGACATGAATATAAGTGTAAAAGGTGATCTTCAGGTGGACGAGCATCATAGTGTTGAGGATACAGGACTTGCTTTAGGCGATGCGATCAGGCAGGCGCTTGGAGATAAACGCGGAATCGAACGGTATGGATTCCTTCTGCCTATGGACGAATCTCTGGCCAAAGTCGCTCTTGATTTGGGAGGGCGCCCGTTCTGTGTATTTAAAGCTACATTTGAAAGAGAGAAAGTAGGCGAGTTTCCGACGGAATTGACTGAAGATTTCTTCCGTGCTTTAGCGGACGGCTTGCGCGCGAATATTCATATTGAAGTCAGCGGCAGAAATGATCATCACAAAATAGAAGCGGTATTTAAAGCTGTTGCGCGTGCTCTGCGTCAGGCAGTTACGAAAAATGATTTATATGCGGATACACTGCCTTCTACAAAAGGTGTATTATAAAGAAGATTCTCTTATGGTTGGTATAATAGACTACGGTGCAGGGAATATTCGTTCAGTGAGCAATGCACTGAACAGGCTTAATGTCCGTCATTTCATTTCTAGTGATTACCATGAACTGGATAAAGCGGATAAACTGATTTTTCCAGGCGTTGGCGAAGCGAGGAGTGCGATGGAAGCATTGATTAAATCAGGCCTTACAGACTGGCTGATTCAAATCAGAGTGCCGTTTCTCGGAATATGTCTCGGTATGCAGCTTCTTCTGGAACGGACAACGGAACGAAATACAGAATGCCTCGGACTGCTTGCAGGCGAAAGCAAAAGATTCGGAAACGAACAGACAGGATTAAAAGTCCCTCATATGGGATGGAATCAGGTCCGCCATGACAGCAAAATGCCTTTATTCAAGTGTATTGCAGACGGTGAAAATTTTTATTTTGTTCATTCTTATTACGTGCCCCTCACTTCAGAGACAATAGGCACAACGGAATATGGCGTGCAGTTTACATCCGCTTTAAAAAATGAGAATTATTACGGTGTTCAATTTCATCCCGAAAAATCGGGACCAACGGGTCTGCAACTATTAAGAAATTTTGTCGAGCTATGCTGATTATTCCCGCGATAGATATTTATGAGGGTAAATGCGTCAGGCTTCGCCAGGGTGATTACGGGCAAAAAACCGTTTATTCTGAATCTCCAGAAGAAGTGGCCAGGCAGTTTGCAAAAGCCGGTTTCCGATTTTTGCATGTTGTGGATTTACAGGGAGCCAAAGAAAAAAAGGTCGTAAACTGGAAATCGATTGCTTCCATCTGCGGCATACCCGGATTAAAAGTTGAGATTGGCGGCGGCATCAGATCGACGGAAGAGATTCGGCAGCTTATTGATATAGGAGTATCGCGTGCCGTTATAGGCAGCATTGCGGCAAGATCTCCCGAATTGGTGGAATACTGGGTCCAGCAATTCGGCACCGATCGCATCGTCATCGGTATGGATGTAAAAAACGGCTCCGTGGCTATAAGCGGCTGGCTTGAGGATACGCGTCTCGAGCCGATGAAATTTATACTGGATCTGATAAGAAGAGGCGCAAAAGAATTTATTTGCACGGATATTTCCCGGGACGGAATGCTTGAGGGAGCCAATATAGAATTCTTCAAGAATCTGAGATCCGCTTTTACGCAAGTGTCGATCATTGCTTCGGGAGGTATATCGGCAATTACAGATATTCAGGCATTAAAGCAGTACAAACTTGACGGAGTTATCGTGGGTAAAGCCATTTACGAAGGACTATTATCGATTGAAGAACTTGCTGCGATGAACGATAAAGAATGCTGACCAAGAGAATCATACCGTGTCTTGATGTAAAAGACGGCCGTACAGTAAAAGGCACTAATTTTCTGCAGCTGCGCGATGCCGGCGATCCTGTAGAGCTCGCGGCGCGGTATTCGGATGAAGGTGCTGATGAATTGGTATTTCTGGATATAAGCGCAACACTCGAAGGAAGAAAAACTTTTTTACAAATGGTAGAACGAGTTGCGGCAGCAATTCAAATTCCCTTTACTGTCGGCGGCGGAATAAGTTCAATAAATGATGTCAAGAATGCTCTGGATGCCGGTGCGGATAAAGTCTCAGTCAATTCGGCTGCAATTGCCCGGCCTTCATTTGTAGATGAAGCAAGCAGCTGTGTCGGCTCGCAATCTGTTGTTGTTGCGATAGATGTAAAGCGGGCAAAAAATACATGGACAGTATGGACAAAGGCGGGGACTGAATCGACAGGGTTGGACGCACTGTCCTGGGCAAACGAAGTTTTTCAACGCGGGGCAGGTGAATTACTGGTAACATCTATGGATCGTGACGGCACAACCGCAGGTTATGATATAGAACTGCTGTCCACTCTTTCCGAACGTATCTCCATTCCGCTTGTTGCATCCGGCGGAGCCGGTAAACCTGAACATGTTAAGGATGCAATTCAATTGGGCAAAGCTGATGCTGTATTGGCGGCAAGTATTTTTCATTACAACAAAATATCAATTTCTGAACTAAAATTATTCTTACATAATAACAATATTTCGGTGCGAATGTGATTGAAAATTTAAATTTTGAAAAAATGAACGGGCTTGTTCCTGCTGTCATACAGGATGCCCGAACAAATCAGGTTTTAATGGTTGGATTCATGAACCGTGAAGCGGTAGAAAAAACCATTGCCGATAAAAAAGTAACTTTCTACAGCCGTACAAAGAAACGTCTATGGCAAAAAGGCGAAACTTCGGGTCATTATCTTGAATATGTTTCGATGAAAGAGGATTGCGACGACGATTCGCTTTTGGTCAAGGCGATACCTCATGGCCCTGTTTGTCATACAAACCAATTTACATGTTTTGGCGAGGATGAAATTGTCGATACAGGAAGCTTGTTTTGCAAGCTTGAAGAAATCATTGCCGACCGCCGGCAAAAGATGCCTGAAGGATCCTACACGACAAAACTTTTCAAAGAAGGTACTCCGCGTATTGCACAAAAGGTAGGTGAAGAAGGGGTGGAAGTAGCTATTGCATCGGTGCTAGGCGAAAAAAAACGGGTTGCAGAAGAATCGGCAGATCTTATATATCATCTTCTTGTGCTTCTGCGGCAGCAGGGAATGAAGCTGGAAGATGTTGTAAAGGAACTGCGGCAGCGGATGAAATAAGCTTTATTCTTCGTGTACGAACTCATGACCGGCATGCTGAAGTGCCTGAGTTGCTTTCACAAGATTCTCTTCCAGTAAAAAGATATAATCGGAATGAAATGTAGATACTGCAAATACACTGATTTCGGCCTCTGAGAGCGGTTTGAGAAGCGAAGTCAGAATACCCGATGCATTGTGAGCGTTATCCAGGTTTGTACAAAAACATCTGTAACCAACTTCCTGCTGAACATTATTTGGTGCCATGAATTCCGGACTGATGATAGTAAGGTCTTCATCCGTCCTCATTACGAAGCATAATTCACCTTTTGCAAAGACGGAAGGAAGTTCAGCAAATTGCGGCAGTTTGCTGATGACAAATTTTTCATCTAGTAAACGAAGCTTCAATTTGTGATCCATAAGAGAGTCTCCGTTAAAAGAGTATTGCAGGATGAATCAACCTGCATTTTATTGAAAAGAAGATACGATTTCTATAAACGTTACGCAAGATTTTTATCTGTTTAAAAAAAGATTCGTTGTTTAAATATTAAGATTTTTAATGATCCATCCTGTTCAATCAATCAGACCGGCTGCTTTTTAGGTGCTGGTTATCTGATAGCTGAAAAATCTGACAGACTTCAAAGTCGTTTATGCTGAATAATGAAGGATTTCCGTGATTTTCCTGCTTCCTTATAAGTTCTATTCGACTGAGAAATTGATTATATTTATTTTATTCAAACTCTTAAGGAAGTGTATTATTATGAGACTGGCAATAAATATTGACCATGTGGCTACACTGCGCAACGCACGCGGTGGAACGGATCCCGACCCGGTAAAAGCGGCGCTCCTCTGTGAAAAAATCGGAGCTGCATGCATTGTTTGTCATTTACGTGAAGATAGAAGACATATCAAGGATGATGATGTAAAACGCCTGCGTTCTTCTTTAAAAAAGAAACTCGATCTTGAAATGGCGGCGACTGAAGAAATTATCGCCATAGCTGTCAAAACAAAACCGGACTTGGTTACACTTGTGCCTGAAAAGCGTAAAGAACTTACAACTGAGAGCGGACTGGATATTCTTAAACAGAAAAGATTTTTCGAAGGCGTTATTAAAAAATTCCATAAATACAAAATTCCGACAAGCCTTTTCATTGATCCGGTTGAAGCGCAAATAAGAGCATCGGCTGACATCGGTACTGATATGATAGAGATACATACCGGAGAATATGCCGAGGCAAATTCAGGCAGTGAAAAGAAAGAGCAGCTTTGCAGAATTCAGGAAGCAGCTGCTGTCGGAAAAGCTTTTGGATTGACGGTAAACGCGGGGCATGGCCTGGATTATTCAAATATAATCCCGATTGCTGCAATCAAAGAAATTGATGAAGTCAGCATAGGTCACGCCGTAATTGCACGGGCAATTATTACAGGACTCGATTCGGCTGTGCGGGAAATGATGTGTCTTGTTAAATAATTTGAACGTTCCCTTGCTGTACCAATGGTTATTCAAGGGAACGTTCTGACAACAAATATTAAGCTTTTCTATTCGATGACTTTTACCTTTCTACCGCCCGAGGCAGAGTAATAATTGCCGTCGTACATAGCTTCGGCAACAATCGGCGCATAAACAAATTCGCCCTGGGTTACCGCCCGCATTAGATAATAGTATGTCTGCTGACGATCTCTGGAAAAATTTATATAGTAATTGATTCTGTCATCACGGATATCTATATAAGCAGGTGTGTCCTCGGATGTTATGAATTTGTACTGCGTATTTTCCGTTAACCGGGGATTTTCTATTTCAAAGCCTGCCGGAAGGAGATCAGTGATGGCAACATTTTCCAGATAATCTACGTCGGAATGAATTGATAGTTTTACAATAACTAGTGAATTCTGTTTGATTCCATTTAATGAAACTGGATTTCCTTGCCTGTCGAAGAACTCACGACGTACTTTCAGGTTTTTATCTTCAATGCGCATTTTCCCGTCTTTTCTAATTCCTTCGATAGTCATTGAGTAGTACAATCTTCCTGTTCCTTCAAGAGAGATCGTCATATTTTTTCCGAATTCATCAATCTGGAATTTTTTATTTCCGCCGCTGTATGCATACTGTTTGCTTCCGATAGTAATTGTGCCTTTGAGATTTGCAGAGCCGGCCCTTCGCGCCATCTTTCCAAATCCGAGCAGTGTGAAAGCATTATCCTGTGTGCTGTACCAGTAATCACGTTTGTAAGCTTGAGAAAGATAATCCATATATCGGACGATATTGGGATTGTTAGGGTCGGTTTCAAGCAGGATATTCAAAATCAGTGCATTTGCACGAATCTGTGAATCATAACAATAACCGGACGTCCGCTTCGGTTCTTCCGATGAGAACTGGGAAGGTATGATGTCCAGGTAAGCTTTTCGATCTCCGCTTAATGCAAAAGCTCCGCCAAGCAGGTAACGTGTATCGGTGGTAAGTAAAGCCGCCGAAGTACGGAAATAATTCATAATCGATTTTTCCGGTTTACCGGCAAGTGCCAGAACATATAACGCATACAAGGTGCTTTTATCAGCGATGCGTTTTACCGCAATTTTATTCTTCTCATAATATGTGTAATCATAAGTTGTTTTCGCCCGTGCAATATTGCGCATCGCCTGACAGGCAGCAGCAATGGTTTGATCCGGAACCGCATAACCCGCTTTTTTTGCTTCAACAAGGAAATGAGAGGCATACACCGTAGACCAATCGTTAGCGTAATCTCCTCCCGGCCAGTAAGAAAAAGCGCCGTTGCTCATCTGCATACCGATAATTTTGGTAATGGCCTCATTGACAAAATATGAAGGGCTTCCTTTTTCCAGGATGCCCGGGTCCATCAGCAATGCGATATCACGAAGGTAAAT
>JAFGLB010000114.1 GCA_016928255.1 Bacteroidota bacterium | reverse complement strand
CCCCAATTTAATTCTGTCATTGCATATCCGGCGTACAGCTTCTCTTTTCCATCATAATCATTCGACACATCAGAAGCACGCGGTTGATACCATAACTGTAAGTTTGCCCAATTTGATGCTTTGGCTCTATCAATTAATTGTTCCACCCACCTTCTTTGTCCAAAAGCTTTCAATTCAACCCTGTCTTCCAAAATTTTATCAGATCCCTCTGCATACAACGGAGACGCTTCTACGGCTTGGCTTGCTTGATGTGGCCGCCACGTAAATTCCGGATTATCATTGATTATTTGTATATTAATTGCCTCATCACCTCCGTATATCCCTCCCAAATCTCCGTCTTCCTCATAATTATAATTTCGGTCCTTTAACCGAATCTTTCCGCCAAATTTTACATATCCTGATAATTGATCGCTGCAGGTAAAAGGCATTTTAATATTTGTTTGAAATGTAGCTTCATCCTGTTTAAATTTTTTTTCATTCATATTCAATCTTGATATGTAATAGTTGGTAGCAGTATCCCGTATGTATGGGGTTATATCATAAGCGGTCTTCCCAAATGTACTTTGGTAGAATTCGGGTGCTATAGGCGGCTGTAATCTGGCATCATAAAGGAATTGAATATTTTTACTATCTCCATCTCTGTGTCCGCTGGTATATGATGCCCCTGCATCAAGAACTGCTGATTCAAATATTTCTGTCTCTAAACTAATTCCGTTGATTAATGAATAGTTGTTTTCTTTTACTGATCTCATTTCCTTGTTCATGTTTATAGAACCAGAAGCTACGTTAAATACGTAATTTCTTTCCCATCTATCTTCATCAAAGTTATTGTATATTGAACTGATTTGAATCTTTCCTTGCGGCAACTTATAGTCCAACAAAATTGTCGCTCCAAAACGATCCCGTATTATGTCGTTTTTCTGAAAATTTCCATTTGTGAGAAATACTCCCTGATTACCAACTGTTCGTGTATCTCTGTTGAATCCTGCCGATAATGCATGATTTGTACGGTCTGCTTTCTCCATGTTTAGCTGTCCTATCACTCCCAGCTTATCATCAAAGAAACGATCACTTACACTGACTGAGGATTTATACGATCCAACATCTTTGGTCAGTCCATTATATGTACCTTCCAATATTGCATCGCCTTGTAAGCCCGGAGGAGCAGTTGCCAGCTTCAGGTCCACTATACCGCCCACTACATCTGCATCATCTTCCGCCTTAAGTGATTTTCTCACTTCTATGCCGCCTAACAGATACTGAGATAAACCCGCTAAACCAACCGATGTATTATATTCGTTTGTTGACGGCATCCTGATATTATTAATTGTTATAAGATTCAATCTGGGCTGTATACCTCTAACTACAATTTCATTTCCTTCCCCTGATGATCGAATCAGCGATATGCCTGGTAAACGTCCTATTGATTCTGCTGCATTTGCATCCGGCAGTTCCTGAATTCGAGCAGATGAAACAACGCTTGTAATTCCCGTTGTTGTAAGCTGTTGATTAATCGCTGCATTTTGTCCCCTTGCTTGCGCAGTTATAATTACAGCTTCCCCTTCTATTGATTGTACAGATAATCCGAAATCTTGTTTAAGAACTTCATTTTCAACAACATTTACTTGAACAGTTAAAGTCTGATAACCGATGTACGATATATTTAAGGTCTGCTTTCCGGATGGTACATGAGCCACATTATACTCTCCTTCTAAGTTCGCGGCTGCGCCAAAACTCGTCCCTTGAACAACTACACTCGCGCCTGCAAGTGCGCTGCCTGTTTCTTTATCAAAGACTCTCCCCTTTATTGCGCCCGTACCTTGGGCAACAAGCGATTGAGTTGAAAAGAATAATACCATTGAGATAAGATAGAAATATCTGCAGATAATAGATCTATTATGCAATGTAGAAATGGACATCGTGTACCTTCTTTCTGATTTGAATAGTTGTCTCTTTGAAGCAAAGTTAAAAGTGAGGAATATTTATTTTACCTAAAGATGTCACACATACTGCTCATTATTGCTTGAAGCTGAATCATTCGTAAATATTGTAAAGGATAATTGCTGCTATTAAGATGAAAGTTTTTGATAATTTATTTTCACAACTTAAACTGGACTCTGAAATTTATTTCCTATAATATTTGAATTACAATTCACTATCTCATAACTCATTTTTTCGCGGTAAAGATCGGTAACATTTCCAATTGAACCATAATCAAAACGGCCAATAATTTTCTCTTTTCGAATAATTTTGTTTTTCAAGTAAACTCAACTTCTTTACTTTTTGCCTCCTTTCTTTATCCCTAATTTTATACCGTTGATCCAGTTGATATGCTTTACTTAATTTTTTTTAAAATCGATTTTAAGAATTTAATATTAATACTAAAAAATATTCTTGATATTTAATGTAATAATTCTCTGCGCCTGAAGTTTGAAATTGCATTTTCAATATAGTTGCTTTTCTTTTTAAAAGTCAAGCTCATTTTAAATGCTGAAGAGATTATTAATTTTTTTGTTTGCAGTAGAATGCTAAATCTAATTATCGTGATGATGTTATTTTCTGTTTTTGATTATATATATGTGTATTAATTACTATTCTAATAAAAAATACCGCTCTCTTTATCTTTTAAATAATTATTATTGAATTAATAAAGCAGGCTGCCGCAACTATTTTAAATACTTTTCTTCTCTGAAAACACCAAACCATTTTTGAGCAACTTTATCAATTTACATATATATTTAAAAAGTATTCTGTGAAAAAATATTTTTGCTAAATGTGAAAGGAATAAATTGAAAACTACTTTAATGAACTTACTGTCATTATTTCTAATACTAATTAGCTGTCAAACTCTGCTTGGCAATAATGTAATAACGAAAATAACAAACGGTATTCAAATCGAAATTACTAAACAAAATATAAAGGTACAATTCTATGATGATAACATTGTTAGGATTACCAAATGGCCTTCCGGAGCCGCTACTGATAATGCCAGCTTAGTTGTTATACAAAAGGAATTTCCTGTGATAAATCTACATTTGCATCAAAATGATACTGCCATCAGTATTAAATCGGGAAAAATAAATCTTCTGATATCCAAGGAATCAGGCACAATCGAATTTCTTACCAGCAGCGATGGGATAATTTTAAAAGAGAACAAAAAAACAGATTTTTCACCGGTTAATATAAAAAATGAACACGCTTATAGTATTAAGCAGCAATTTCAATTGACTCCTGAAGAAGGAATTTACGGCCTGGGCCAGCATCAACACGGTTATATGAATTATCGCGGTAAAACTGTCAAGCTTGTTCAAACAAACACCGATGCTGTAACTCCATTTATTATTTCGACTAACAATTATGGAATTTTGTGGGACAATTGTTCAAAGACAATTTTTACAGATGACGATAACGAGACTTCACTATGGTCGGATATCGCAGACAATCTTGACTATTATTTCATTTACGGAAATAATATGGACAGCATAATTGCCGGCTATAGAAACCTTACCGGAAAAGCACCTATGTACGGCAAGTGGGCCTACGGATACTGGCAAAGCAAGGAACATTATGAAAACAGAGATGAACTCTTAAATACAGTATTCGAATACCGCAAACGAAAAATTCCGATTGACAATATCATTCAGGATTGGGATTATTGGGATGGGAATCATAACTGGGGACAATTATTTTTTGCGGAAAATAAATTCCCAAATTCAAAGGAAATGATAGATATCATCCATAATCAGAATTTCCATATTATGATCTCCATATGGCCCGGTTTAGGATCGAATACCTCAATATATAGAGATATGCAAAAAAAAGGATTCCTTTACCGCCCAGTCGGCTGGTCCGGTTTTAGATATTATGATGCTTATAATCCTGCGGCAAATGATCTCTTCTGGCATTATGCAGAAAAAGGTTTGTTCTCGATTGGAATAGATGCTTGGTGGTTTGATTCGACTGAGCCGGACGTAATTAATGCTCTTACAAAAGAATCCACTGAATACGAATTAAAAAGAATGGAAAATAATTTTCTTGGTTCTTTTGCACAATATTTGAATCCATATTCTCTTCGTATCACGGAGGACTTGTATAAAAATCAGCGTAAGGTTACCGATAAGAAGCGCGTTTATATTCTTACACGATCAACTTTCGCAGGTCAACAGCGCAATGCTGCAACAACATGGTCAGGTGACATAGGAGCCAGCTGGGAGATTTACAAAAAACAGATACCGGCAGGATTGAATCATTGCATGTCCGGTATTCCATATTGGACTTTCGATATCGGCGCGTTTGTCATCGGAAGCTATGGGGGCGTATTCTCCAACGGCGGCAAGGATCCGGCATACCAGGAATTATATACACGCATGTTCCAATTTGGTACATTCTGTCCGATATTCAGATCCCACGGTTCCGAAACACCACGGGAAATTTGGCAATTCGGAAATTTTACACCAACACTTTTAAAATTTGACAATCTGCGGTACCGCCTGCTTCCTTATATTTACTCATTAGCACACCAGGTTACGAAAAACGGATATACAATTATGCGCGGTCTGCCCATGGACTTTGGAAACGACAAAAAAACATTTTCCATTGATGATCAGTTTATGTTCGGCCCTGCCCTGATGGCATGCCCTGTTACCGAATACATGTTTTACAGGCCGCCTGAGCAGAGTATTCCGATTACAGCTGAACATTTCAGAACAAATGACGGTCAGGCAGGATTGAATGCCAATTACTATAATGACACACAATATAAGAACCTGACGCTTGAAAAAATTGACACCACAATAGACGTTTTTTGGTATTCCGGACGCCCGGATTATGTTACCGATTCAACTTTATCCATTCGATGGGAAGGAAAACTAATTCCGACTCAAACAGGAAAACATCAATTCCATATTAAATGCTTTGGACCCAAAAAGATCTTTCTAAACGGAAAACAGCTTCCTTTTATATATCAAAGTGTCGAAGTATATACGGATTTTATAGAACTGGAATCCGGCAGAATATATGATATTGCATTGGAAACTGAAAACTATTCCAGCGGTGCCTTACGCGTACAGCTTTACTGGAAAACTCCCCAAATCTTCAAAAAGGAAAAATCTGCCGAGGAAAGAAACCAGACTCGAAATGTCTATCTGCCTGCTGATTATATTTGGTACAATTTCTGGACGGGTGAAGCTCTATCCGGAGGCCGGAACATTATTTCCGACGCTCCAATAGACTTGATGCCTTTACTGGTTAAAGGCGGCTCTATTCTGCCAATGGGCCCCTTTTTACAATATGCCACGGAGAAACCGGCGGATCCAATCGAATTGCGTATTTATCCCGGCGCCGACGGCAGTTTTACACTTTATGAAGATGAGAATGACAACTATAATTACGAAAAAGGCGATTTTTCGAAAATACATTTCTCCTGGAATGAAGTTGAACAACAATTGACAATCAGTAAACGCCAAGGATCATTTCCGGGCATGCTGGATAAACGAAACTTCAATATCGTTATTGTAAAAAAACAGAACGGTACCGGAGTTGATGAGACTGTAAATCCGGATAAAATCATCCAATACGATGGCGAAGAACAAATCGTTAATCTTAAAGACTAAGTCAAATCAGGAATTATTAATATCATATAAGAAGGATTTGTTAAATGAGAAAAAAAATGTTTTCAATCGGTATATGTATTCTGATTTTTTGCACTTCTGTGCTTGGTCAAAAAGCCGAAATAACCGGCCTTTGCACAGTACCTGATGGTCCTGAATGGATTCATAATGCAGTATTTTATCAGATATACCCGCAGACTTTTTATGATTCGAACGGCGACGGCATAGGCGACCTGAATGGGATCATTCAAAAACTGGATTATGTCAAAAGTCTCGGTGTGAATGCAATATGGCTCAATCCGTTCTTCGATTCACCGTTTAACGATGCAGGATACGATATACGGGATTATTATAAGGTGGCACCGCGATACGGAACAAACGAAGATGCAAAACGCCTATTTGCAGAAGCTCATAAGCGCGGCCTGAAAATCATTTTTGATTACGTAATCACCTATACAGCTATAGATCATCCATGGTTTATTGAATCCTGTAAAGGAAAACCGAATAAATATACAAATTGGTATATATGGACCGATAATGTATGGAAAATGGAGGAAGGTGAATTCGCAGACAGGTTCATTCAAGGTTATGGACAAAGGAACGGCAATTTTATGCGGAATTTCTACTGGTGCCAGCCTGCCCTGAATTTCGGTTTTGGACAGCCGGATACAAATAAAAAATGGCAGCTTCCAACAAACCATCCGGATATTCTGGCTATGCGTGAAGAGTTGAAAAAGATTTTCTGCTACTGGATGGATATGGGTGCCGACGGGATACGCGCGGATATGGCCGGCGCACTGGTAAAAGGAAAAGATGTAAACGGCGATACAAAAAAATTCTGGAAGGAAATCAGGCAAATTGTCAACGAAAAATATCCAGATGCATTTATGGTCTCAGAATGGTCGTATCCTAAAGATGCCCTGGATGGTAATTTTCACGCTGATTTCTTTCATTGGTTCGACGGTTATAACGATCTTACACAAAAAGAAAGCTGGCGTATTCTCAATGGTTACTCCGAAGGACATAGTTATTTTGACAAAGAAGGAAAAGGCAACATTGCCTATTTCCTTTCAAAGTATATGGAACAATATAATGAAACAAAATCAAAGGGATACATAGTAATTCCGCTTGGAAATCACGACAACGCTAGAATGAACGTGAACCGGACAGTAGACGATCTTGAATTAATTATGGTCTTTGGAATTACTATGCCCGGAGTACCTTTTATTTATTACGGTAATGAAATCGGAATGCGGGAACTGCCGGATATGCCCCAAATTGAGGGTGCTTACAAACCGCGTTCCGGCGCTCGTACTCCGATGCAATGGACACCGGGAAAAAACTGCGGTTTTTCAACGGCTGATTTTTCAAAATTGTATTTACCCGTTGACACTTCATTCAATGCACCCAATGTTGCATCAGAAGAAAAAGATAATTTATCACTCCTGAACCGGGTGAAAAGACTTATTGCATTGAAACATTCCGAACCTGCACTGGCTTCTTATGCTGAATTTGTTCCCCTCTACGCAGTGGAAAATACGTATCCTTTTGTTTATGCAAGAGCCAACGGTAAAGATGCTGTTTTGATTGTACTCAATCCGGCGGGAAAAGAAGCCACAGCAGAATTCAAAATCAATATCCCTTATAAGAAACTGCAATTATTGGCGGGAAAAGAAATTGAGATTAAAAGAGAAAAAATGACGGTAAAGTTACGTATTCCCGGGACAACTTATTCGGTCTATAAATTATTGCAGAAATAATAGTTCAGGCCGACTCACATTCAATTAATTTTGTATCGATAATGACCGTTTTATGTTCGATCAATAGTTTTCGATAGTTTGAATGAGTATTTCTCTCTTTATTGTCCTTCTTTGTGGACCGTACCGGGATCGAACCGGTGACCTTCCCGTCACGACTCCGTCGTGTCGGGACGCTTTCCCGATTTGATTAGCTCTTCAAT
>JAFGLB010000113.1 GCA_016928255.1 Bacteroidota bacterium | reverse complement strand
GATAAAATGATCTGAAGGAAAAATTGCGGTAATCGCCTCCGGGTCGCGAAAATGTATATGCGACAATGCCAGGTAGACACTGCCGGCCGACTCCCGGTTTTCAGGAGCTATGAGGATAGTTTTTTTTTCGCGTTCCTTTACTTCTTCCTTCAGGTAGTTCAGGTGTTTGCGGTCTATTACAATCTGCAGCTGTTTTACAGGGATGATTTTTTCCACACGATCCAGAGTATGCCGCAACATAGACCTTTTGCCTATTATGGCAGAATACTGTTTGGGACGTTCTGTTCCGTAGCGTCGGCGGATAAAATCCTGTAAGCGTCTGCCTTCCCCTCCGGCAAGAATTATACCCCATAAATGATCTCTGCTCGGCATATGGCGCATCTTTTTGTGAGCGATTTAAATGTATTGCATTAATATGATTTTCTCTGCAATACCTAGTATAAAAGAAATGTAGGAAAGAAGTTACACTGACGCAAGAGTATACATGTAATTTCGGCAAGATATGCCGCTTAAACAAAAGAGGATCATTCGAACAGACAAGCGGATGATCCTCTTAAATACTTGTTCCAAAAAACCTGCTATTTCAACGCTTCTTTAAGGAGCCATTTATTCCAGTTTACAGACCATTCTTTTTCATTTTTGTCTTTTACAAGTTCCAGCGGGCAGTACATTACAGGCTGCATTGGATTTCTGGCTTTTATTATCTTATCGAACAGTATTTCAACAGATTTATAACCCAGCTGATAGCAGTTCATACCGACAAGTGCCTGTACATAACCGTTTCTAATATATTCTAATTGAGCAGGAACTGCATTCCCGGCCACTATTTTTACATCACCGGGCTTCCATTTTATGCTGTTTTTGATCTGGAGGGCTGAACTTGTAATAAATATCCATCCTTTTATATTCGGATTTGCATTTTGCGTCCTTTTCACTGCTTCAGAAGCTATTGCGGGAATATCCAGGTTGTGAACAATATTCTTTTCAGGGAGCTCTATGTTGGGATACTTTTTTAATTCTTCCCTGATTCCCTGAAGTCTTCGCTGTAAATTTAATCCATTTTTATTTCCTGCGAGAACAGCGATCGTTCCTTTTTCGCCGATTTCGGCTGCGAGTCCCTTTATAAGCATTTTGCCGAACTCAATATCATTTGCTCCGTAGTAGGCAAATCTCGAGCTTTTTGGCGCATCTGCATCAAAACACATCAATGCAACTCCCTTTTCCACAGCTGCATCGATCTTCGTTGTCAAGAAATTTGCGTTAGAACATGAGATTGCAATTCCGTCTGCCTTTGAAAGTACAAATCGATCTATTGCATCTGCTTGTTCCTGGACATTCTCCTTTTCTGGAGACGCCAGTTCGACAACGATTTCCACGTCGTATTTTTCTCCGAGTTCTTTTGCCGCCAATTTCGCTCCAGAGTACGCCGCAACAAATACAGGATTGGCTTTAATTTTACCAATAAAACCGATTGTTATTTTCTTTTTACTAAAACTATTCTTGCTTTTCTGAGCATGTAAAATTCCGGACAGCATAAAAGCCGTTAGAGAGAGAATTATAATTCTTTTTTTCATATTGCTATTCTTACTTGTTTACTTTATATACCATCAATTTCTTGCATTTTCTTTATCGTTCGTTAACCTACCTGCCAATAAAACCAAATCTTCTTTTTGTATCATCTGTTGACTGTGTCCCCTGCGAAAGAGCGGCGCCTTGACTGCCGCGTTCGCTCAATCTAAATTGATTTACAAGTGATTGAAGTGTCTCGGTTAACCTGTTAAGATCCTCTGCTGCACGGGCTATTTGCTGCGTACCGGATGCTGTCTGCTGCGTTACGCTTGCTATCGCTTCCATATTCTTGCTGATCTCTTCGCTTGTGCTTGACTGCTCTTCATTTGCGACAGCAATTTGTGAAACCATATGCGTCACTTTCTGCGATATTTGTACAATTTCCTGAAGCGATACACCGGCATTATCTGCAAGTACTATTCCCTCATCAACCTGCTTGGTTGCATGCGCCATAGTATTTACCGCACCGTGACTGTCGGTCTGTATTTGCTGTATCATACCTGCGATTTGTTTTGTCGCCTTAGTTGTCTGCTCCGCCAGTTTCCGCACTTCATCTGCAACGACCGCAAATCCGCGTCCTTGTTCTCCAGCCCTTGCAGCTTCAATTGCCGCGTTTAACGCAAGCAGATTTGTCTGATCTGCAATATGTTCGATAACTCCGATGATTTCTCCGATTTGATCACTCGACTTGCCGAGATTCTGTATTGTTGCGGCTGATTCGCGCACTACGCTTGCTATCTGCTTCATTCCGCTTACCGTATCGAGCACAACATTTCCGCCCTGCTCAGCGGCAGCCTTTGCTTTCTCCGCTGTATGAGCAGCTTCCCCTGCATTTTCTGAATTTACTGCAATACTTTTTGCCATTTGTTCTACGGCACGTGCAATCTCTTCGGATTGTGTAGTCTGCTCCTGTGAACCTGCGGCCATTTCTTCTGTACTTGAGCTTATTTGCGCACTTGCACTGGCAACCGATGTTGCCGTTTCCGATACCTGAATTAAAGTATCACGAATCGAACTCACAAACCTGTCGAATGAATTCTTGAGCTGTCCCATTTCATCTTCACGGTTAGTATTGAATTGCGAGTTTAAATCGGCATTATCGATACTCTCCTTTATTTCCTGTATATCTTTCACCAATACTCGGGCATATTTCACAACCCAGCCGACTCCGAAGGCCAGTATTATTATACTGAAGAATGAAGACCAAAAGATTTGTTTACGAACCTCTGTATTTACGGCTTCCATGGAGACACCAACGACAGTCGTACCGAGAGTTTTGCCTATATATTCTACAGATTTTACCTGCAGAATAATGTCGTTTGCATCGGAGATTTCCACATCATTCAGAAGATCTTTTACATTATATTTTAGCTCTCTCGGATTATATTCTATGATAGTCTGGTTAGATTCATCCAGTATCAAAATAAAAGCTACGGCAGGATCTTTTTTTGCCCAGTTAAACGATGTTTGAATGAGATCGAAATTCCCGTCATTCAGACCTGCTCCCACCGAAAATGAAAGAGTTTCTGCAAGTAACCTGGCATTATTTTCCGATGCATCACGCCCCGCCTTTGTCTGATTGATCCAGTTATAGGTTATTCCAAAAACCGTAATGACCAGCAACGGAACAAGGAATATTGCAATCAATCTGTATTGCAGTGATTTTTTAAATAAGTCTACCATGGCTTTGCTCCTTAAATATCATATGATTATGCTGCTAACAGCAAAATCCATTTCTTCACAATCCGTTTTATATAAGACATTCGCTGCTCCTCAATTGCACTCACTTCAAATATGCAATTTCATAGAGACAATAACCATCAGAATTCGAATGATTCTTCATCAGACTAATCCTATAATGCCTTTTTT
>JAFGLB010000112.1 GCA_016928255.1 Bacteroidota bacterium | reverse complement strand
TTCCGATCTGACAGGTACTTCGAACCTTATTGATGTTCCGTAATTGAAAGGATTTGGATAATTCTGTAAAAGCGCATATGCGGTCGGAATACTGGGTAAGGTGCCTGTTTCTTCTCTTGCGGTAAAATATCCTGATGGAAGCATGCTGTTCAACGAAGGTGGAATGGAAACTGTATATTCGTTCGGATTTATAGTTGGTGTTAACAGCACTCGCGAATAGCTGTGAGTACTGTCAAAACGGTAATAATAAAAAATCGAATCCGGATAGAGTTTATATTTTGACAGGATTTTCGTTGTGACTGTAAATCCAGAATCAGTAGGAACAATCTCCGGTTTATTGCTGAAAACCGGGCCGTAAAAAAGTGCGGCTTCCCGTGCATCGACAAAACCGTATCCATAGTAATTATTCGGATAAACAGCAGTCTGACTTGTACCATTATTTATATGAACGGCCGTTTGAATTATTGCCTCGCGAACCTGCATTGGTGTTAAATCCGGATGTGCCGAAAGAATAAGCGCAGCCGCGCCGGCAGTCAGCGGCGCTGAGAAAGAGGTTCCCTGCGAATAATAATAATTGCTCGAAAAGTACCTGTAAGCGCAATAGATATTCGTGCCCTGCGCAACGACTTCCGGCTTGATTCTCCCGTCCGCTGTGGGCCCGGTTCCGCTGAATGAAGCAAGTTCCTTTTGCGGTGAAGCAGCACCTACTGCAATAATGCTGTCAGCGTCTGCCGGAGTAACAATCGTTGTATCCGCATGCAAAAATGAATTACCATTATTTACAATATATCCATCATTGCCCATGCTTGTAACAAGTAAAACACCTTTTCGTGCAGCTATTGATGCCGCACGGGCAACAATCGTTGTTCTCCCGTCGAGATCTTTATGCCAGTAGCTATAGGTTGATTGATCAAAATCTTTATATCCGAGAGAAGTGGATACTATATCAGCACCCAGTCTCTCGAGCCATTCCAATCCTTCCACATAATCATCTTCTTCTATGTGAGTTTCGCTGCTGTCATTTTCTGTCTTTCCGAGTGCAAACGAAGCATCATATGCCGCACCTATCATATTGCCGGGATCATACGCCGCTATTACTGAAAATGTCGCGGTACCATGATCTCCTTCCTCTGTAATTTCCCATGGTTCGCGTGTAGTATTCGTATCGTCATAGATAAAATCATATTCAGCAATAACATCTGCATTTTTCGTAGCATTATGCGTTGAATAATCATTAAATCCGTCATCCAGCATGCCTATAAGCACCCCTTTGCCTGTGACACCCACGGCATGAAGATCCGGTATCCGCATAATATTCAGCTGTCCTGCCGAAGGCCCGTAATCAAGACTCTTCGAATCCGATAATTTTAAAAGAGGTTTTGCCTGCGGCGCATTAAGCGAGAATACAGGCTTTTTGCGTTTCATCACAGTGACTTTTTCCATTACCGCCGTCGGAATTTTTTTTCTCAAAGCCTGAATTTGATTTTGTGTTCCTTCGACCGAAACTGCGTTGAACCATCGCGATATCGAACGTATCTTTACGCCTGTCTGTCTGATTTCGTTTATTACAGATTCAGAGACAGGAATGTCCGACTGGTCAATAAGGCGGCCGGGAGCCAGGACTTTCGCGCGGCGTTTGAGCGCACGCTCCGAAATGCCAAGCTGTCCGGAATTTGCCGATATGCCGACGCTTGGTTCTTTTTCTTTCAGAAATATCCAGTAATGCTGGCGTGAAGGCAGCTGGGCAGTTATATTCCCGGCAGCTAATAAGATCAGAATTAATAAAATCAATGCCGGCTTTTTCATTTGCGTGCTCACGATTTAAAGTACTCAACTCACCGATTTCGGTTTTACGTCGCGCACCAGCTTTTCAATTATTTGAATCGCCGAAACACCTTCCGCTTCGGCATTGAAACTTGTTACAAGACGGTGCCTCAGTACGGGTTCGGCCATTGCTTTCACGTCGTCTATATCGGGAGTAAATTTTCCATGGAGAATCGCCCTGGCTTTTGCCGCAAGTATAAGATACTGCGATGCCCGCGGGCCTGCTCCCCATCGAATCCAATTCTTTATATAAGACGGTGCATCCGATGATGACGGGCGGGTTGATTCCGCCAGTTTTACGGAATACTCTATCACATTATCCGCTACAGGCACGCCGCGCACTAGATTTTGAAAACCAATAATATCCTGGGCTGAAAGAATGCTTTCAACCGATGCATCATATTTACTTGTGGTGGTTTTTACAATCTGCACTTCTTCCTTGAATGACGGGTAGTCGAGCCATAAGTTCAGCATAAAACGATCAAGCTGCGCTTCGGGTAAAGGATATGTACCTTCCTGTTCGATAGGGTTTTGAGTAGCCAGAACAAAGAAGGGTTCATCAAGGATGTAAGTCTGGCCGGCGGTGGTAACGTGGTGTTCCTGCATCGCTTCCAATAATGCAGCCTGCGTTTTCGGCGGTGTTCTGTTAATTTCATCGGCAAGAATAATATTTGCAAATACCGGCCCTTTAACAAACTTAAATGCCTTTGATTTGGTCGTGACATTTTCTTCGATGATTTCGGTCCCGGTAATATCGCTCGGCATCAGGTCGGGAGTGAATTGTATGCGGCTGAATTTTAATTCAAGTGCCTGCGCAAGTGTTTTAATCAGCAGTGTCTTTGCCAATCCCGGCACGCCTACAAGCAGGCAATGTCCGCGCGACAGCAGTGTAATAAAGAGATGTTCGATGATATCGTCCTGGCCCACAATCACATGGGCAAGCTCTGACCGCAAATCCTTAAAAGACTTTGTAAGCCGGTTTACCGAATCAACGTCGTCTGCCGATTTAATGTTCTTTGCCAATTGTTTTGCTCACAAAAACAGTTGCTCGATTAAATACGAATATCGACATAAATGTTTTTTCGCAATTGGTCCAGCCATTCGGCATGGAGTCTGTTGCGTTTTATATAAAGTGCAAGTTGTTCAATCCGCCTAAAATCATTTTGAATGTTGATTATATGGGCGGGTGTTTTTTTACGCATCCACACAATATGGAATCCGTACGACGAACCTACCACCGTCCTGTGCGGATCGCTTATTTCTCCCTCCTTCATATCCTTCACCTGCTGTGCAAAATCCGGCTGAAGCTGATCTATGGTTAAAGTGCCTAAATCGCCGCCTGTCGACTTAGTATCTTCATCTTCGGAAAACTGTTTTGCTAATTCTGAAAATGATTCGCCTTTTAGAATTCGGTCTTTAAGAGCTTTCAACGTTTCTATTACGGCGGAATCACTTGCTGGTCCTTTATCTATCTTCATCAGGATATGCCTTGTCCTCACGGATTCTCCCCGCCTTCCCATTAACTGAATAATATGGAATCCGAATTGGGTTTTAATAATACCGGATATATCGCCTTCTTTCAGTGCGAATGCGGTTTCTTCAAATTCACGGACAAAAACTCCGCGCTTTTCCCATCCTAAATCGCCGCCGCCTGCAGCAGAACCCGGATCAGTTGAATAACGCCTTGCAAAATCTGCAAAATCTCCGCCTGCCCGAATACTATCAAGTATAGCCTGCATAAATTTACGCGTTTTTGTTTCCATCGATGTATCAGGTTTCGGCACCATGTATATATGGCTCAATTCATATTCTTCCGGAACCTGCGGCAGGCTGTCTTTGTAAGCCGTAAAAAATTCTTCCACTTCCCGTCTTGAAACGGTTATAGATGATTCGCGCTGCTGGCGTTCTCTCTGTACAAGAAGCTGATTCCTGATTTCATCCCTGTATTCCCGCTTGATACGGCCTATAGGTTTACCGTAAATTTCTTCTACCCGCTTTTCAGAACCGACTTGCCTTATAAAATCCGCAATCCGCTGCTCAAGTGCGTTTGCCACTTCCTCGTCCGAAACTTCAATACTGTCTATCCGTGCCTGAGCTAAAATAAGTTTCTCGGAAATCATACCGTCCAGCACCTGAGCGCGCAGTCCCGGCTGATTCGGATCAATGCGGTTCTGCATTGCCATAAATGTTACACGTTCATTTAATTCAGATTCTGTTATAACTTCTTTATCGACGATCGCTGCAGTCCGATCAATTAAAGTCTGGGCTGTTAATACAGCCGGAACCAAAAGCAGTGCCTGTAATATTACTATTCTAACATTTTTCATTTTTTACCTTATCATTCTGTTTTCGATTCCAACGAATCGGCTGTTGTGCCCGTAAAGACTTCAATTGCATGTTTTGCACGCAGGTTTTCAATAAGCTGTTCAAAAAGCTTACGCCGTTTTTCCACTGTTAATCTGCCGATAATCTCCTGTTCAACCATCGGCAATTCGGCTGTTTGTCCCTGTCTTGCATATTTCCATACTATCAATATATAATAACCGTTATCCGTACTGATTGGAAAAGACGGCTCGCGCATTGCCGATCTAACCGCAACACGCCATAATTCCACCGGCAGAAGAGTTGATTTTGTATGGTATGAAGAATCCACGCTCATCAAGACCGATGATCTCTGCCGGGCAAGCGCATTACTCCAAGACGTCCCCTTTAATACAAGATTGCGAAATTCTGTGGCCTTATTGCGATCTTTAAAGAGTGCGTAACTGATCAATGCGGCATCGTCAACAAGATCAAACTCTTTTTTGTGCGCATTATAGTATTGCTGTATTTCTCCTTTAGAAAAATCAATCAACTGCTGTGAATACACTTCCTTATCGAGAAGCGCATTTATTGCAAGCTGCCGTCTGACTTCTTCCATTTTCCGGTTCATTTCGTCCGAACGATCCAGTCCCCGTTCTACCGCTTCACGATAAAGCGATTCCTCGGTAAGCCACTGCTGGACGTACTGCTGTATTTGTACGTGAGACAACTCATGCGATGTATCCATATGCGCCTGGATTTCCTCCAGCGCCAATGTCTTATTATCCAGGCGTGCAACCGGTGTTTTGCCCGGTTCGTTTTTCGAACAGCCGGATGCTGCGAAAATAATCGCAGCTAAAAAATATTTACCGATTGTCTGCACGCTTTTTCTTGAACGCATTTATAAGAACTTCCTGGTTGACTGTTACCGTGTATTTTTTTTCAAGCGATTTAACCCATTCGGCCTCGCGGGTTTTCGCTGCTTCCTCCTGATACGCGCTTGTAATTTCCGGGACTGCTTCTTCAAATGTTTTTACCTGCGCGCTGTCTTTGCCCAGCACTTTTATTATTGACCAGCCTTTTTCGAATTTAAACGGTGCGGTTACACTGTCTGCTTCCATTTTTGAGGCTCTGAGCGACAAATCGTTTGAATTAAATACCTGAAATCCCCAGACACCTTTCTTCTCCTTATAGCCAGGCCTGTCGGTATATTTTTCTGCGGCGTTCAGGAAATCCATGCCCTTGTTGATTTTTTTATACACGGCATTAGCAAGACTATCCGACGGCAGATAGATTTCAGCAAAATTAACACGTACCGGCCAGCGGTAATTATCCTTGTGCAGATTATAATATTCCTTCAACAACGAATCGTTTACAACAATCTTTTCCCACACTTCATTCTGCTCAATACGCTGCAGGAGCGTGCCTTCTTTATATTCGTTTAACAATTGTGCAAGCAATGGAACGCTCTTTGCATAATTCCGTGCATGCCTTTCAAGCGCAACGCTTTCAGCGGCTTTATTCGCCAGCATCCATGTATTTGAAGGGGTCATACGGTAATTTCTGTATTCCTCCATTGCCGTTACTTTCTTCACAAAGTCCCTCATATTTAAAGCGCCGTCCGAATATTTTATCGGCATGGAATTCATCATATCGGCAGAGAGGGTGTCTTTCCAGGTTTCGTCTTTAGCTGTCTTGTTGGTGTCTATACTTGATATCAATAAACTGACAACCGCCGAATCGATTTGCACGTTGTACTTTGTCTTCAGTCTTTCTACATATTTATTATGATCGTTTTGATACCTTGTTTGCTGGTATTCTTTTTTAAGATTTTCCTGAGCTTCCTTAAAATCCGGAAACTTCTTCTTTTCTGTGACGCAGAAAATATGATAACCGTAATTAAATCCCATCGGTTCAGTAACAGAATCAACATTCAGGTTATATAATAAATTGCCCACATGAGGCACCAAACGAGTGCGCTCAAAAAATCCTAAATCGCCTCCTTTTGATGCATTCTGAATATCTTTACTGTATTTCTTCGCAAGTTCCGTAAAACTTGCACCGTTTTTTAACTGCCTGTACAATAACCATGCAGTATCGCGAACCGCAGCGGTATCGCTTAATGATTCGTTAAACCTGAGAAGTATATGACTCAGGCGGATGGGTCCCGAAGCCGCCTTTTTTTCTTTCATAACAATTATGTGGTATCCAAATTGAGTGCGAACAGGCTTTTTTGTGTACTCGCCTGGTTTTAACGAGTAGCAGGCATTTTCGAATTCCGGAACCATTCTTCCCGCTGTAAAAAATCCCAGATCACCGTAATTTTTCTTTGCCGTCGGATCCTCCGAATACCTGACAGCCAGGGTGTCAAAAGGGGTGTGAGGTATCTGTTCAATTATATTCATCGCCTGGCTGTATACCTTCTGCGTATCTTCCGGCGATGCATTTTTCTGAATGCGCAAAAGAATGTGGCTTACACGCAGTTCCTGGCGCTTCATCTCGTACAGCTTTTTTACTCCCGGCTCGATGACCTCTTTTTCAAGCATATAAGGCTGAGGAACAGAATTACTGTAAAAATCCATTTCACTGACCACAACGGAATCCTTATCCAGGCCCCGGGCATAGGCTTCTTTAACCTTCAACTTGAATTTCACAAGCAGATCCAGAAATTCCCGCCTTTCCTCAACCGATGAAACCGCACTTGAATCCCAGCCGCTGTTGGATTCTGAAAATTTGTTTTCGTAATTGCTGAGTAAAATTTTCTCGCCGCCGACGGTGGCAAGAGTTGGATCTGATGCCGTACAGCCCGTTAAAAGAATAATTATGAATATGGAGATTCCGATAATGAAATAACGTGTCATAATCCTGTGTACCTCTGATTTTGATTTTTTTAATGAAAGGTGTCGATGCATTATTGTTTAAAAAGTAATCAAAATTGGCTCAGCAAGCAAGAAATTGCAGGAATATCGCAGTTTTCAGAAAGCCCTCTTTATGAAGGGCTGTAATTTTAATAAATTTTCAACGTTGGATATATACGCTTTCTTTTCATTTCCCGGCTAATTCAACTATTTCATTTTTCTTTTTTAAAATTTGATCGGCTTTACCCCGGTCAATAACGAACCATTGAGATGAATTAGACGCTTGAACCGAGTACTTGTTCGTGTTCTTGTCCAGTGAGAAGCGTACCTGCACATCGGCATATGTAACCGCTGCTGTAATTTTCGGTGCAATCGTACTGTCAATAAAATCATCGGCTTGAAGATTGGATAACGAAGCAAGAATTGCATTCACAACCGATTGCTGCGCTTTATTATTCCCCACGTACCATGCACTGTCTTTGAATATGACTGAAAGCTCCCCATCACCGAACTGATAGCGAATTTGCTTAATGCTTTCTTTCGGAGTACTGTAAATACTTCTATCTCGCCAGTCTTTAACCGGACGATTGAACATGTAGCTTGAAGCTCCTTCGACAAGCAACACGTCTTCCGAATTGGATTTCCGTGCATACGATTCTATATAACTGGAAGCCGTCTTGCCCAGTACAAAAGACGATTTCTCTGCCCCGTTCTCAAATACCTTCACTTCTGTTCCCGATTGATCTACCTGAAAAACATTGTGCTTTTCCGGCTTGCTCGAAATTGTGCCTTTTACTTGTATGGATTTTATCTGGTGAATTAACTGGCCGACAAATATTTGATTTGCCCTGTAGTTGATCGGCTGGATGAGGAACCATTCGGTTCCGCGTTTTTCCATGGCAAGTGAAAAATTCGGTGTATTAATCTCAATTTTATCGACCGATACCGAATCTGTTTCGGTTAACGATCCGGCTTTTGCCGAACTTGCACTTTGCTCTCCCGGCTTTTGAAGTACAAGCAAAGCACCGGCCAGCAATACCAGAAATAATCCGATTAAAATGTAAGTGTTCTTTTTCATGGCTTTACCCGATAACAAAAATACTTATAACTGATTTTCCAAAGACCGCTTTAACGATATACGCCTTCTCCATCTCAGCAATCCATAACCTATAACAAGCAGCGGCGGCAAAAAAAGAATACTGTACTTTAAAAGCTTTTTAGTTCCATCGGAAATTTGCTCCAAAGGAGGCTGTGCAATATCTTTGGAACGAATTGTTATCAAACCTGCGTCGTCGGCGAGAAAGTCAACTATATTGACGAAGAAAGTAAGATTATTGCGGTTTCCTGCAAAATCATCCCTCATAAAATCACCGTCGCCTACAACAACAATGCGGGTATCCGGACTTTTAGTCAATTGCGGTACAAAGGACTTTGCTCCCTCGCCGGCAGAAAATAAACTGTTGAAAGAACCGCTTACCACGGCTGCAAGCGGAATGCCGGATTCCGACATCTCTTCCTGGGTATACCTCCGGAACGGATCTATCATAACAAATCCGCTCTCACGGCCGCTGTGCTTCGAAGTGCGAACAAGAACTTCCGCGTTCAATCCCTTGTTCGCCGCAAGTGCCGTATCAACCGAACTGGCGAAGAAAAAAATCAATCCCTGTAAATCTTTCACAATCGGATTGGATTTATTGACATTGACCGCATTAGGAAGATAAGGGAACGGGATCTGACTCCTCATCTGAAATTGTCCCTGGCTCTGCATCACCGTAATGCTTGCACACTGTACGTCTCTTACCAAATCGTTATTGATTCGAATGCTGTAATTTTCAAGCAAATCGTCCAGTCCAACATCCACCGGACGGGCAACTTTATACTGTGCATTAAGATCTACGCTCATTTTATTAAGAAGGAAAGCTACTTTACCGCCGCTCATCAGATACTGGTCTATCTGATATTTTGCCGTATCTGAAAATTTTGTCTGCGGAGCTATGATCAACAGCGCTGCAAGATCCTTCGGGATTTCCGCCGTGTTAGAGCCGAGATCAATGGGCACTGTTTCGTACTGCGCATTAATCTCCTGGTTCACCCTCTGCATACTCGGCAGTTCAGTTTCCTGATGACCGGTAGTATAACCGATTCGCTTTTTCGTCCTGGTTGTTAAACGTTTCATGGCTGCGCTTATATCGTATTCCAATGAACCCAGGTTCTGTATTACTGGCAGGACTTCTTTTCTGTCTTCATACATCATTACCAGACCGAGAAACGCGCGCTTCACTTCGAATTTGTCTTCCTTTACAACCTGGACTTCGACCGGAGGAACTCCTGCCTGCTGAGCTTCGCGTTCGCCGGTTTCTCCTTCAGGATTGATAAATTCATAAAATAAATTTCCCCCGGCATATGCCTTATAATCGTTCAGGATATCCAGAACGGCCCGGCGGTTATTGTTGTACGGAGCCGGAAGGTCCTCGGTAAAATACGCTTTTATCGTAACGCGGTCGTCAAGATTGCCTACTAAATTTTTGCTCGCCTCCGAGAGAGTATAAACGCCTGCCTTGGTTAAATCAAGACGCCCGAAAATGCGCACAGAAATAAAATTCAGCAAAATCAATATGCCGAGCACCAAAAATACACGG
>JAFGLB010000111.1 GCA_016928255.1 Bacteroidota bacterium | reverse complement strand
TTAATGTCGGAAGTATCGGCCAGCCCCGTGACGGAAATAAAGATTTAAGTTTTGGAATATTCGATACTGATAAATGGTCGTATGAAAATGTCCGTCATCCTTACGATGTGGAAACTGCTGTGCGCAAAATACTTGACACCGATTTGCCTCCGAGGTTAGGCCGCCGTCTGCTGGCAGGATTGTAACATTTCGTTTAATAAATAATCCGGTTTATTCGTCTTCATCTTCATCTACTATTCCCCGTTCTTTAGCATATCCGCGCAGTTTTTCTTCCAGCATTTTTCTGCCCCTATGTAGACGTGAGCGGACGGTTCCGATCGGACAGTTTAGAAATTCAGATATTTCATCATATGTCAGCTCTTCTATATCGCATAATATTACCACAGTACGAAAATCTTCAGGAAGCGATTGCAGTGCTTCAATTACTTCGTCGCTCAGCATATTGCTGAACATCCTTCTCTGAAGATCGTTGGAATCAGTACTGTCATCCCTAATCAAATCATAAAAATTTTCTACGTCATCATAATCCACAATTCCGGGTTCACGTGCTTCTTTTCTGTACCTGTTTATATAGGAATTTTTCATTATCCGGAAAAGCCAGGCCCGAATATTAGTACCCTTCTCGTACTTATCCCAGAAGCGGAACGCTTTCATGAATGTTTCCTGCAGCAAATCATGCGCGTCGTCTTTATCGCCGGTTGTCCTCAATGCAAAATTGTATAAAATGTCCTTATGAGGATATGCTTCTGTTTCAAATTCCTTCTGGCGCTTAAGCAGCGCCTTGCTTACAGCAGGAACGGGCGGATGGTCTGGCAGTTTGCGGGTCATGCTGTTCACATTCGATTTATAAGCGGCAATATTTTTTCTGCTGCGAACGAGCGTTCCAATTCAAAAGAACCGAGATTCAATTCCGTTCCGGCGGCATCAACATCCTTTTCCAGTGCCGCGAATCGGGAAAGATCGCCTACGTCTGCAATAACAGCGTATTCTTCCAACCGGCCGGTCGAGGTATTAATATGCTTTTCGGTATTAACACCGATGTCAACTCGAACCGGATCAGCAGCAGCATTTGTTCCAAGCACGGCATTCCGGATTATGTAATCGAATCCTAATTCCATATTAACCGGTATCCTGTCGTATATAGCAGTATCTGCATTCGAGTATTCATCAGCGGCAATTGCATACAGCGCTGCCAGCAGGCCTACACAATTAAGCTTTCGTATAAAAAATTTTTCCGGATCACCCCGCCATCCTCCGGATTCTACAAGCACCGTGCTCGTTCCCCATTTCTGAATATTATCGCCAAATGCGTTCGGACAAAAAGTATCGTCCCATTTAGCTGTTTTTCCGGGAATAAAAAGTTCCAATACTTGAGCAAGTACCGAAGCGACTTTTTTTGCGCGAAGCCGGACATGATTATCAGACCGTGATTCATCAATTGCAGGAGCGAGCAATGCTACCGCAGTAATATTACGCGTTGTTCCAACAGTATAATGAGGTTCCTGGTCGTGAAGATTAAATCCGAAGTCCGGCCTGTATTTCTCGCATGCGCTTTTTAATATCCTTGCTTCGGGAGTCACTAATGCCAGTGCATCACGGTTCAAGTCTATCATCTGTGCATTCCGGCGGATGAAACATTCGGCTCCGTCCGGATTGAGCATGGGAATGGCTAGAAGCGTTAATTTTTCAAGTATTGTTGTTGTTATAATGTGTTCAGTTTTTTTTGAAAAGAAGTTGAATATATCGAACAGCGACATTGTTGCCGTCGGCTCGTCCCCATGCATTTGGGTCCACAACATTACTTTAACCGGACCGCTTCCCAGTTTGTACAGCGCAATTTCCCTGCCTTCAGCGGATAAACCTAAAATTGACTTTTCAAAAATATGCCGTTCTTCGAACCGATCAAGCCATACCAGCATTTCAGACTGCGTAAAACGGCATGTTGTTATATATTCCGCTTTATACGAGTCGTACAAATCGAATATTTCTCGCGAAAGACTACTTAACATATGGTAAAAAAAATTTTTTGTTACGGGAACTTTTTTAAGAGAGACTGTTATTTAAACTGATCTCAATATAAAGCAAGATAATGCATTCTTTATTCCTTTGCACTCTTTATTTTTTCAACGCAATAAATTACCCGTAATACTGCGGAAAAACAGCTGTATTTTTCAATAACCGATGAAAAATCTCAAAATTGAATTATTGCATCGAAGCGTGACATTTTTGCGGATATTAAGATGAGGGTGGAGAAAAAAGCGGCAATTGATTTCTCAAAAGCCGCTTTTTATTGGTTGGTTTAGGCAGGTTGTTGTGAGATTAAAATTCTATTTCTATGCCTCCAACCGGAAAGAAACCGAACTGATAAGTCACGCCGATAGTCCCGTCACTTCTATAATTGTAGAAGAAGACATTTTTTGAATCGCACACATTCATAAGGGCTATATATACGTTAATATTCCAATTCTGCATATAGAACCTGCTGATCCATTCTATATCCAATCTTTTGTAATCCGGATACCGGGCAGAGTTGATGTTCCTCGAGCTGATCCAGCTGAATTGCGACCATTGTACTCCGCCTTCTCGGTACTGCCTGAAGGAAGAACGTTCTCTTGGAGTATACGGGCCTCCTGTCTGATACCTGTATTTAAAACTGATCTCCATTTCATCCGAAAAAGGAAGAATATGTGTCAGATACTTTATCAGAAAGAACTGGTCATCCAGCCATGATCGCACACCTTTTACAATCTTGCCGCCGACAAGATTTATTATAACCGGATAATCGTATTGTGAAGGATACGTATTTCCTTCTTTTCCAAGGCGCGGGTCTTCATCGGTTGTTTTAGAAAGCGAGACGCTGATTGTTCCATAATAACTGGTAACCTGTTTTTTCTGAAGCAGGAATTCCAAGCCGTATGAAGTCCTTTTGCCGACTGCTAAAATCCTGTCAGACCAGAAGGTAGAATCAATATAGGAATAGATGAAGCTTTCCTCCAATCCGATATTTTTAAACTTTTTATAATATGCTTCGACACTGAGTTTAATTCCATCATCCATTATATGCTGGAGGCCGAGTACGTAATGATCTGCTTCTGTGTTTGAGATTTTTTTATTGTAACCGATATTCCGATAATCGACATAATAAGGCAGGGGCTGTTCCTGCCAATACTGTCCGAGAGCAAATGAAATTGTTGTTGTGGGCAGGATTTCGTAAGCAATACAGCCGCGCGGACTGATCTGGCCATGGCCGGAATACGAGAAATAGTCATAACGCAGACCGAGCGACACGAATAATTCAGGTGAAATGCGGTACTTATCGCTGATATACGCAAAAGCTCTGCTTGCATCTGCAAATTCAAGATCGATCCCAATATTGCCGGGATAAGTAATGACAGTTTTATCCCAAGTGCCGTCTCTATTTGTATCGTATCTGGCTGTATCCGAACCGAATTTTGTCAGACTGTTCCAATGGCTGGTCGTCTGAATCTGTCCGCCCATCATCAATTCGTGTTTCGGATGAATTTTATAAAAAACGTCATATTTAAGCGCATAAAGCGCCATGTCTGAATGATCGTTGAAAATATCACGTGAGCTTAAGGTCCTGTAATTAACTACTTCACCTTTTGATCCGTAAGTATGTTCAACAAAATCTTCACGGACATCTGTCCTGTCTCGAAGGCCGTTTGTATAAAGCGAAACGACCGAATATCCGTCTTTTCCCCAAAGGCTTTTCAAATTTAGTCCCAGTACATATTGAGTGCTGTGGACATCTACAAACTCTATGCTTGACGAATGGGTTCTTCCGGCCATGTAATCTTTTTCGTTCTCGGGATCTCCTTCTATATATATTTTACTGTCGCCGACAAGGCCGTTCAACGATAATTTATGATTCGGCGAAATGTCATATACAATTTTTGTCTGAGCATCCCAGTACTTGGGAACAGCGGTAAGTGAAATTGCAGACATGCCGACCAGTTTATCAACAAATTCCAGAAGGCTCTGGCGTGCCGAGAAAATCCATGATCCCCTGCCGCCGTCTATCTTTCCTTCCATCAATGTTCCTATTCCCGCCATATTGAAACCCGTGTTGGATGCAAATCCTTTTTCCCTGTCGCCTTCCCGAATTGATAAATCCATTACCGACGACATTTTATTGCCGTATTGTGCGGGGAATCCTCCGGCAGAAAACTGCACATCCTCGACAAGATCGATATTTATCATATTTATAGGTCCCGCCGAATTGAACTGATTCGGATAATGGTTAATGGAAGGGACCTCCATAAATTCGAGAACCGTAAGATTTTCGCTCGGAGAACCGCCGCGCACTATAAGCTCGTTCATATTGTCATTGGAGCTGGCGACACCGGGCAGATTCTGCACGACCCGCTGCACATCCTGAACCGAACCGGGCTG
>JAFGLB010000110.1 GCA_016928255.1 Bacteroidota bacterium | reverse complement strand
TGCCGAAAGATTTCTTTAAAACGAGCCGCTGATGCCGGGTGTACTTTATCTTGTCGCTGTCCCAATCGGCAATTATGACGATATAACCTTCCGTGCAATAAAAGTACTCAAAGAAGCAAATCTTGTAGTCTGTGAAGAACGAAATGAAGGCCAGCGCCTGCTGCACCGCTACGGGATTGAAAACCAGATAGAAACGCTTAACGAACACAACGAAACTGCGGCAGCAAGCGTGTTTATCAATATTCTCAAAGAAGGGAAATCGATAGCATTGATTTCGGATGCAGGGACGCCTGTGTTCTCCGATCCCGGAAGAATATTGGTCGAAAAAGCTGTCCGCCAGAATATTAAAATAATTCCTGTGCCCGGCGCTTCTTCTCTTCTTCCCGCCCTGATTGTTTCCGGATTCGCGATAAAGGAATTTCTGTTTGCCGGATTTCTTTCACCGAAGCGCGAAAGGCGCCTTACAGAATTGCGGGAACTCAGAAAAGAACAGCGTACGATTGTCTTAATGGATACACCGTACAGGCTTGTCCAGCTGCTGCGCGATATGGCAGATGTTTTCGGCGATACCAGGCGCGTGTGTATCGCCTTTAACCTGACATTGCCGGATGAAGAGATATTCTACGGCACAGCACCTGAACTGCATAAAAAATTCCAGAAAGAAGAAAAGAAAGGTGAATTTGTCGTCGTGCTTGAAGGGAAAAATATGCAGGTATCAAATTTAAGAAAGTAATTTTAACAGGATTTAATGTGACTATCGTAAAATATATAATAATCTGGTTCGGACTTGTTATCCTGGCAATAATTAACGGTATACTGCGAAATGAAGTATTTGTCAAATTTGTCCCTGATTTATGCGCACACCAGATATCAACAGCAACTGGACTAACTTTCTTCAGTATTTATCTCTGGTCGGTCAGTTCATTCTGGAATATTAAAACAAAGACGGATGCAGTGTTAATTTGCATCATCTGGCTTGTGCTTACGGTCTCATTTGAATTTCTGTTCGGACATTATATCATAGGCCATCCATGGCCGGTGTTATTGCATGATTATAATATATTCGAAGGAAGGCTGTGGGTTCTTGTATTGTTATGGACAGTATTCGCTCCGTACGCGGTATATAAACTGCGTAAGGAGAAATAAGAGAAGGCGATTATATATATCATCGCCTTCTTTAAAAGTAAAATGCAGATATTTTACGGCAGCAATACCGCAGTTGCAAGAACTGAAGTCCAAATACCATTCTTGTCACCTTCTGCCGATTGCGTCACATTAAAGGTGCGGACGATTTTGCCGGACATTTTGAATATTTTTTCACGCTCGTCCCAGTTTGTATTCGGGTCGAACTGCACGCCTAATGTTGTTGCCAGCATTGAAGCCGCAAGGTCCTCCGCATATTCACCTGCCCGTTCATCGGTTTCGCCGAAAGGATGATGCTCCGAAAGGTAGCCGTATACAGAATCGTCTGCCGGCTGTGCCACACCGATAGAAGCAGCTATCAGGCGGTTGGGTTCATTGGTTGCGTTGCGGGCCATAACACAGAATGTAATCTGACCGGCGCTGAGCTGTTTTATTCCTTCGTCTTTGGGAATACGTTTGCATCCGGGCGGATATATACTCGAGACATTGACAATGTTGCACTTTTCAATTCCTGCATCCCGTAATGCAAGCTCGAACGATTGAAGATAATCCTTGTGGCGGCCGACGCCTTTTGTAAAAAAAATCTTTGTTGGAGTAAACAATTTATTTTCCTTTTCAGCTTGATAATATATTAACGTTTAACTTTTAAAAATTTGCGTTTACCGACTTTTAAAATGAAATCCTTTTTATCAGGCAGTAATGAATTCGGATCTGCTACCCGTTCACCGTCGATACTGACGCCTCCCTGATCTATCAATCGTCTTGCTTCGCTTTTTGATGCCGCCAGTTTGGCTTCTGCCATCAATGCAGTGATCGTCAGCCGGGCCGATACCGTGAATTCTTCTATTTCATCCGGAACGCTTTTATCAACAAATATCCTGTCGAACTCTTCTTCAGCGGCAGCCGCGGCTTCTTTTGAATGATACATCCTCACGAGTGTCCTTGCCAGCGAACGTTTGATATCGCGCGGATTGGTTTTGGGATTATCCAATGATTTTTTTATATCGGATAATTCCTTAACCGGAACATCTGTAGCCAGTTCGAAATACTGGAAAATAAGCTTATCGGGAATGCTCAATGTTTTTCCGAATATTTCCTTTGCAGTATCATTGATGCCTATATAATTATCAAGCGACTTGCTCATTTTTTCAACGCCGTCCGTACCGGCAAGTATCGGCATCATCAAGGTTACCTGCGGCTCCTGGCCGAATTCGCGTTGAATATCTCTTCCTACCAGCAAATTGAATTTCTGATCGGTCCCGCCAAGCTCGACATCAGACTGGATGGCAACAGAATCCATTGCCTGTGCCAGGGGATAGAGAAATTCATGAACACTGATCGGCTCACCGGCTTTATACCTGATTGTAAAATCATCTCTTTCAAGCATTCTGGCTACCGTGTATTTACTCGCAAGCCTTATTACATCGGCGAAGCTCATTTTGTCGAGCCAGTCGGAATTGTACTGCATCGTTACTCTATGCGACGAAAGAATTTTTGTTGCCTGTTCGAAATATGACTGTCCGTTCCGCCGGGTCTCTTCAAGTGTAAGCGACGGGCGTGTTTTGCTTTTTCCTGAAGGGTCGCCGATCATACCGGTAAAGTCGCCTATGATCAGTATTGCCTGATGCCCGAGATCCTGAAATTGCCTTAGTTTTCTAAGAACGACAGAATGCCCCAGATGCAGGTCCGGGCGGCTGGGATCGCAGCCGAGTTTTACATTTAACGGTTTTTTTGATTTTATGGAGTTTTCAATTTTTTTAACGAGATCTTCTTCCGGTATTATTTCAGAAACACCTCGTCTAATGATATCCATTTGTCCTTTTAGGGAGGGGAACAATTTTTAAGTTTTACTCCTTTTCAGTCGTGCAATATGCCTGTCCGATTCGCGTTTTGCTATTGTTTCACGCTTGTCAAAACTCTTTTTCCCTCGGGAAAGAGCGAGTTCGACTTTTGCATACGGTCCTTTAAAATATATTGAAAGGGGAACCAATGTCAATCCTTTTTCTTTCAATCCTCCGAGCAGTTTACGGATTTG
>JAFGLB010000109.1 GCA_016928255.1 Bacteroidota bacterium | reverse complement strand
GAACGCTATAAAATATCTCAGGTCTCGATCAATCTTGTTGATTACGAAACAACATCTATGCACGCGGCTTATGAAGAAGTAAAAAGGCAGGCACGTTTACTCGGAATAGACGTTTCGGGAAGCGAGCTGGTCGGACTTGCTCCGCTAAATGCTGTATTGCAGACAGGCAGGTTTTATGCTGAAGGCGGCGAACTCATCGATGAGGAATATATCTCGCTGGCTGTAAGAAAACTGGGTTTGAACCGTTTTGAACCTTTTGACCCGAAGAAAAAAATAATTGAATATATGATTTAAAGGATATTTCATGCTCAAGTTGCAGCCAATTTCAAAATTCCTTGACATAACAGCTTCCGACTCCCCTGCTCCAGGCGGCGGAAGTGTTTCGGCACTAGCAGCATCGCTCGGAGCCGCATTGGGATCGATGGTATGCCGTATCACAATGAAAAAAAATGCCAATGTGGCAATTCAGATTGAACTGGAAAGTGTTCTGATTAAATGCGAAAAACTGCGAGACAAATTCACAATGCTCATCGACGAAGACACAAACGCTTTTAAAAAAGTTATTGATGCTTATCGCCTTCCAAAAGAAACTGCTGAACAGAGTGCGCATCGAAATGCCGCGATACAGTCAGCATATAAAGATGCAACCGTTGTTCCGATACTGCTGTTGGAACTGTGCGCCGAGGCTATAGCGCTTTTAAAAATTATCGGCGAGAAGGGGAATAAAAATACTCTTTCTGATGCCGGTGTAGGTGTATTGATGATTGGATCCGCTTGCGAAGGAGCGGTGATGAACGCGCGCATAAATATTGCCAATATAACGGACCTGTCGTTTGTGGAAGCAAATAAGATAATGATGAATTCATTACAGTCTGCTGTTACGAATTCCGCACATCAAATTCTTTACCGGATAAACGAGCGGCTGTTCTCGTATTGAGGCGTAATCATTATGGTTTCTTTCTTTTTTTTATTCTACCTTATGCTGGAATTACTTTTTAACCAGGCAGGTTAGTTCTATGGAGTGGCTCTGGATTTTTTGACGACCGTTATCTGTTACTGCACCTATTACCACATACTATATAGGAGAAAAACATCATGAAGCGCACAACACACCGCAGTGCATCAGGAAAAAAACTCTATGCCGTAAGAGATAAAAAAGGGCGGTTTGTAGATATCCAGTCGTATAAACGCGCTCATTCAGCCGATATGCGCAAGAAGAGCAAGGGCGAAAAACGCAAGAAGTAAGTTTTTTATTTATTTGCCCGATACAAGCTCTTTAAAGCATGGGATTCGAACAAAAATTTATAACTAACTGCCTGCACGCCCGGCAAATATCGATCCGTGGCATGTCAGGCAGTTTAGAGTTACAATTTCCACCATTCCACTTTTGATTATTGAAGAAACGCTTTAATACATAAGAAAGTCATGCCTGCCGAATATTCTGCCAAGTCGGGAAATCTGTTTATAAAAAATATGTCCTGTTCGCTGATCGATACATCAGCTAAAATAATTACCGGTGCAGTTAAATTATTCAATGGATCTTCAATATAAATACCGCAAGATTCCTCGGTCAAGAATAGCAACTTTCGATATTTTTTCAATCGGATTAATGAAGCATCATGCAGTCGGTTTGCTCGAATTTGATGTTACCGACAGCAGAGCAAAAATAAGAGACCTGAAAAGAAACGGTGCAAAAATCTCATTCAATGCATGGATAATCAAAGTTATCGGCAAAGCTCTGGCACAGCATCCCGAAGCAGCTGCATTTTTATGCAGTAAAAGGAAACTGATCACTTTTGACGATATTAATATCTCGATACTTATCGAGAAAGAGATTAACGGCAAAAAAGTGCCGATACCGATGATCATTGAAAAAACAAATGAAAAGAATGTTCAGGAAATAACCGGGGATATAAAAGCAGTAAAAAGACAGGTACTGACAGAACAGGATGTCGTCCTGCAGAAACGGCCGAAACTACATGAAAGAATATATTATCATTTACCGGGTATTATTAGAAGGATGGTATGGCGATTCATGCTGGATCATCCAAAAATTGCATATAAGAAAATGGGAAACGCCGGGATCACTTCGTTGAGTGCTGTCGCCCAAATGAACGGGTGGTTTATTCATAAATCGATCCATCCTGTTTCATTCGGGATAGGATCAATAATAAAAAAGCCTGCGGTAATAAATGATGAAATAAAAATCCGCGAAATTTTAAATATGACCATATTAATCGACCATGATGTAATAGACGGCGGGCCGATAGTTAGATTTGTTAAGGATTTAACAAGATATATTGAAACCGGTGAAGAATTACAGTTAAACAAACAATAAAGGGTACCATGACAATAACTAAATATAAAAATCCAATTCATTTCTACAGCCTTTCGACAATAATTCCCTGGACTTTTTGGTTTGCAGCGGGATATATCAGTCACATCACTCCATTCAAAAATGAATACTTACAGATAGCCAGCATATTGGGATTCATGGGCCTTATCAGCCCGATGATAGTCGCCTATAGTTTAATCCATAAAGATTCGGAACTGCGCAATGACGTTTTAAAAAGATTCTTTAACTTCAAATCAATAAAATCAGTATATATCGTACTAACCTGTTTTCTTATGCTGAGCAGCATATTGCTTGCGCAGGCAATCTCGTTGTTTTTCGGTTATAGCGCCTCGCAGTTCGTCATAACCGGACATTTTACATTTTCTTCCGGAATATTCCCGGTCTGGTTTATGCTTATATTTGCACCGATTGTTGAAGAATTATCATGGCACTCATACGGAACCGATTGCCTTCGGAATAAATTCAATTTGTTTAATACTTCGATGATATTCGCTTTTTTTTGGGGAATCTGGCACGTACCTCTCTCATGTATCAAATTCTATTATCAAAGCAACCTTATCGAGACCGGTTGGATATACGGAGCCAATTTCCTTGTCAGTATTTTCCCGTACGTATTTATTATGAACTGGCTTTATTATAAAACAGGCAGAAATATCCTCGTTGCGATCGTTTTTCATATAACTGCCGGTTATTTTAATGAAATATTTGCTACACACCCGGATAGTAAAATTATACAGACAATACTTTTATTAGCGTTTGCTTTTATTCTAATTATAAAAGAAAGAAAATTCTTCTTTCAAAAGAAATTCATCATATAACCGGTTGTGATCATTAAAATAATAGACTGATATTTTTTACAAAAGGATGAACCACTAAGAATTATTGAAAAAGATAAGCACTTTTTTTTTATGAAGTAATTGCATAATGATGAATGGCCGATGGGAGTTGCATCTTAATATTACAGAAGTAATAAAAGAGCATCCGACACGCTCATAATTACCGTTCACTTTTTTATTATCCATCGCCGTATTGAATAAAAACAAAGATACCATACTGTTTGATCTTGACGATACTCTGATAGTCGATGGGATTCTTCATAATGTTGAAAGCGCACTGGGTTCTGTCAATACTCTATCTGCTTTACATTATAATTCTTGAATTCAGATTACTGAAGAATAGCTGTGTGGATTGTTATTACTGGGGGAAAACATGCGGATTCGGCAAAGGCAGGATCAGCTCTTTAATTTTTAAAAAAGGTGATATTTCAAAATTCTGTGCACATGAAATATCATGGAAAGATATGATTCCCGATATCCTGATTTCACTTATTCCCTTTATAACCGGAATCATTTTGCTATTCACCGGGTTCGATATCCTATTATTATCAATCATGATTTTATTGGCTTTGCTTGCTACTACGGGCAACGGATTCATAAGGACAAAACTGACCTGCACGTACTGCAGTCAGAAGGAATCAGGATGCCCCGCAGATATGCTATTTAATAAAAATAATAAATAAAGAGTTTATGTCAGGTCGAATAATTTAACTTCATAATTTTCTTCTTAAAGAATTCCATTCATTTCTTCTCTTCAATCTTTGCAGCCCAATCGATTATTGAAGGATTATGTTCATCCGGAAAATTCTTAAGCTTTATTCTTCCATCCTTATCTGCTTTAAGATTTATCTTTTTTACCCACTCGCCGTTTATTGTATTAAACCATTGCAGGATATATGATTTGCCCGGTTTAAATCCGGCAAGTTCAGGAATCACTGCTTTATTTTCAAAATACAGAAGTGCGAAATCTTTTTCCGGTGTACGCATCATGTAAGACCATCCATCGAGCCCCATTCCGGGACTATCCGGCGCTTTTTGCGGATGAATATCGCGTGAAGCAAGCTGAAGTAACTGGAATTTACCTCCTCCCGAAAAAACAAACTTGTTCAAATGCTGCATGTATAAACCGGATTCATATTTCAGGGCATCCCAGATATGCGGACGCATTCCGGAAGGTTCTCCGGTTGTAGTTATATCATAAGCTGCGGTGCCATGCACATGACCCGAGAGTCCGCCCGAAAGAACGGAACCGTACATCTGTGCACGCGAGAAATAATTATCGCGGACAGAATTTGCAGGCGGGCGTTCTCCATTCGGCATGTTAATCTCATGATTCCATCCCGTGTAATAGGGCTCAAAATTTATAGCCGGATAAGGCGGCTCGAGTTTGAACAAAATTTCGAGCGAGTCGGCAACTCGGTGGTCGCGCGGCTTATTACCGACACTATGCATCGTCAGCCACGGGCAATTTTTATCATGGCCGAAAACCGAATAAGTGGAGCTTGAAATTAGAGTAGTATACGGCTGACCGAATGGAAGCGGGCCGTATTTCTTCAAGTGGTAGGTTAATGCTTCATTGAACTCATCGCCTGTGAGGCTGTATTCCTTGGGGATCCAGTCCAGATGAATTCCGCTGAAGAAAATGTTATATGCACCGTATCTCGAAATTAAGTATTGAACAAACCGCGAATACGACTCGTTAAAATCGAAGTAAGCCTTCCAGGCGGGACATGCATCCCGCCTTACTGTTTCCAGCAGCGAAACAAATCCCTGCTCGGATAAATACTGCATTTTTTTATCGAGACTTTGAAAATATTCGGGATTAATATTATCAAAATCGGATACTCCTTTATGTTTTTCCGACATTTTAAAAGGCCTGTTTCCATATTCATCTCGCATATCTTTCGAAGTCATTTTTCCGTTTTGGACTATATAATCAAATTTTTCCCAGGCATTCCTGAGATAAATACAGTTCGAATCCGCATAAGTATTTGCATTACAATCAGACTCCCAGTTCGGGAAACAGGAGATCATGCTGACAGAATTATATCCCTGATTTTTACGGTACTGCACGGCGTCTTCAAATCCGATTCCGGGCCCGGGAATATAATTCTTTTCGGTAACCGCATTCCTAAATGGAAGCCGCCACGTTGCTCCTGCAAGCCAAGTATCGCCTACCATGAAGAAAGGAGTTCCGTCTGCATATTGCAGTGCATGTCCGTTTTGAGTCGAACGAATAAATCCGCGCCGGTTCGGATTCTGCTTTTTTTCGCGTTCTGTCCAGCTGGCGACAGTAAATCCGTCTGAACGATTATTGAGTCCTTTATCTTCCGGCTGATTCGATCCGCTGATCCATTGCCATTTACCGGGTTTTGTTGCAACTACTCGTACGATATAAGTATTGCCGCCGTTCCAAAAACCATATATCCGCTTTGAAAAATCCGGGCCATTCAATTCCACCCAGCAGGTCACATCTTTATAATAGTTACTGTATGTTTTTTCAGCTTTAAATACAATTTCTTGCATTTCCCATACATGCAGAATTGGAATATTGCCTGCTTCTGCAGTAATAAAGAAAATGCAGGTGGCTGATATCAGGCCTAAAATAAAAGAAGCTGTTTTTTTTATATTGATACTCATATAGTTGGACTCCTGAAAAAAGTCATTTACAATTAATTGTATTCCTGCCCTATCTATCTGTTTTTTAAATATAAGAAATCTTTTGGAATTATTGGTTTTCAAAAAAACCTTCTTTTCCATAATAAACAGTATTGTCACAGACAATATACAGCGATTCTGCAACAGGCATGCACATTTGTGCAGGAATTGATATTCTATTGAGTAATGATTTGGAATTTGTTTTTTTTATATTCTGGTACTTACCGGAATATAAAAAAATTACTTGAGCAGCTCTGCCAGCGTTACAACGACAGCTGTTTCTGTACGCAGCCTGCGAGGACCGAGAGAGATAAGTTTACATCCATTTTGCTCGGCAAGTTCAACTTCCCGGTCAGAAAACCCTCCTTCCGGACCGATAATAACAAGCACCGAATGAATATCGTCATGATGTCTTAACTCGGACGGAATGGTCTGAAGCGCATCTGTTTTTTCATGCGGAATATACTTCATAGGCCAATGCGATGAATTATTTACCAGTACTTCATATTTCTGCAAAGGTTGAATCCGCGGCAGCCAGCTTCGTCCGCACTGTTTCATTGCTGCGAGTGCAATTTTTTCCAGCCGGTCATGTTTTTCACGCTGCGCTACAGTCCTTTCGCTGATAAGGGGAATGATTGTCCGCACTCCAAGTTCAGTCGCTTTTTCTACAAGATAATCGAACCGGGCCGGATTTTTAAGAAGTGCTACTGCAAGCGTAACTTCAAGAGGCGATTCATTGTATTTTCTATGTATTGCGGCAACATCGCAGCGCACTTCTTTCTTCCCTATTTCAGCAACTATTGCCTCGTACATATTGTCATTGCCGTCGGTGGCAAAGATACGATCACCTGTGTTTTTCCTCATTACCCTCGCAAGGTGCTTCGATTCATCGCCCCGAAGGATCAAGCCGTGACTGCTAATATCTTTTTCTTCGACGAAAAAATAATCCATGACAAGCAGTACCAATTAGAATGATGTATCAAAATCGACAAATACTTCCGAAATTCCAATATTATTATAAGCCGCACCGGCCTGAACGTTAAATCCATAAGGCAGAAGAAAATGAAATCCTGCGCCAATGCCGGAATACCAGGGTTGTTCCGATAAAACCTGGTTTCGCGACCACAGGGTTCCGGCATCTGTAAAAACAGCAAAATACAGGCCGTAGCGCAGTTTCTGGAACTCAGGAATACGGATAATATTCTGTTCGAAGTATCGCGGAAGAAGTATGGGAATTCTAAGCTCGGCATTGATCCCTATCCTGTTTTCACCTTCTATAATTTTATAGAAGTGGCCGCGCACGCGTTCATCATACCCGAAAAAAACATGCCTGTAGGGAGGTATCACGCCGCCCCAGGCAAATGTTCCCGTCGTTCTCAATCCGACCGAACTTTCCCCCTTAAATCCGAAGAATTGCCGGAGATCATACGAAAACCTGGTTATATCCATATCCGATTCGCCCAATCCGCTTTTCCCGATTCCGAGTGCTGCAAGCGTTCCTTCGGTTGTATATTCACGATTATTACGAGTATCGTACCTGTATTGCACCGATGCAGTTAAAAATGCATCCCGGCCCGATGTTGAAATTGTGCGATTCTGATTTAATTCGTCAACCTGCCAAACTTCATAACCTAATGAGCCGTACAATGCCTGATACAAACCAAACCGCTTTCCAAGGGTGCCATTAAAAAAAATATTTGAATTTTCATATTCGCCGTAGTTGCTGCTCAGATTATGGACTTTCTGAACCGTAAGACTGCTGCTGAAATATATGTCATCATCATCGGTGATCTTAGGATTCTGATAACTGAGCGATATCCAGCGGTCATAACCAAAGCCGAAATTTAAAAACATTTTCTCATTACGCCCGCGAAAATTCTTATGCATTACTCCGAAACCGTAATATACTTTATCAGGATCGCGGTATTTTAAACCCAAAATCGGATACGGAACAAAATACCAGCGCTCCGAAACAATTACAAATATGGAGACCATATTCTGAATTGCCGTATACTCAATATCCACTTTATTAAAAAGACCGAGATTGTAAATATTATCGCGATCCCTGTCGATAGCTTCCTGAGTTAAAGTATCACCCGGTTGAATAGACATTTCGCGCAGAATAATATATTCTTCCGTAGTACTATTGCCGAATACCTGTATATTGTTTACAATAAAAACAGAATCCTGCACATCCTGCCCGTTAAGCAAAGAACTGAATAATGAAATTAAAAGCGCCGATTTAAAATATTTTAGCACGTTCCTCCATGACGATATTAGATCCGTTATATAAAACTATTAGCGATTATTTTTAGAACATCAGGCGGGAATGATCTATCGCGATACAATGATCCATAATCACCTGAAGACCCGACGCTTCAGCTTTCCTTGCCGCTAAGGCATTGACAACACCGAGCTGGAACCAGATTGTTTTTGCTTTGACTTCAACAGCTTCCGCTGCAATTTCACCTACTGTATCCGGATTGCGAAACACATCCACAATATCAATCGGCTGTCCGATTGATGCCAAATCGGGATAGCATTTCCTGCCGTCAATTTCCGTATACATCGGATTAACAGGAATTACGTTGTACCCCTCCCTTACCAGGTACTGCATTATCCTGTGGCTGTCGCGCAAAGGTTTATTTGATGCACCAACAACAGCGATGGTTTTCGAGCCGGAGAGAATCTCCCTTATTTTTTTATCGTCTTCGATAGGCATGCGATTCCTCTTGTTTTTCAGAACTACAGCATAATACTGTTATTTATCCTCATACTCTTCCATAGGCGGACAAACACAGGAAATATTTCTATCGCCGTAAGTATTGTCTATTCGTCCGACAGACGGCCAGAATTTATTCTTTTTCAGCGACGGAACAGGGAATACTGCCTGCTCGCGCGTATACTTATGATTCCAGGAATCATCCATGGCTGTTACCGTGGTATGCGGTGCGTTCTTAAACGGATTATCGGTTTTATCTAATTTGCCCTCTATTATATCCTGCAGCTCTTTACGTATGGCAACCATTGCGCTGACAAAACGATCAAGTTCCGATTTAGGTTCGCTTTCTGTGGGTTCAATCATTAACGTATCATGCACCGGAAAGGATACAGTCGGTGCATGGAAGCTGTAATCCATAAGCCGCTTGGCAATATCTCCGACGTCGACATCAGCCTGTTCTTTGAACTGTTTCATGTTCAGAATAAACTCATGCCCGACTCTGCCTTTTTCGCCTTTATAAAGCACGGGATAATGCTTTTCAAGCTTTGATTTCAGATAATTAGCGTTCAGAATCGCCATCCTTGTTACATCGGTCAATCCTTCAGTTCCCAGCATTTTAATATACGCGTACGAAATAATAAGAATATTTGCACTTCCCCACGGTGCCGAAGAAACGGAATAAATGGCTTTCTGGCCGCCGGTTTTAACGATCGAATGCCCGGGCAAATACGGTGCGAGTTTTTCATTGACACAAATCGGTCCCATACCGGGTCCGCCGCCGCCGTGCGGAATAGCGAATGTCTTATGCAGATTAATATGACACACATCTGCACCTATCACACCCGGAGATGTAAGTCCGACCTGAGCATTAAGATTAGCGCCATCCATATAAACCAGACCGCCGTTTTCATGAATGATATCGCATATTTCCTTGATGCGCTCTTCAAACACGCCATGAGTAGACGGATAGGTTACCATGATCGCTGCCAGAGAATCTCTGTACTGAGCGGCTTTGGCCCGCAGGTCGTCCACATCTATATTACCCTGCGAATCGCAATTGACAACAACTACCTTCATGCCGGCCATTACTGCACTTGCCGGATTTGTTCCATGTGCAGATGACGGAATGAGTGTTATATCGCGCTGCTTTTGATTATGATCATGATGATAAGCACGGATAACGAGAAGACCCGTAAATTCACCCTGAGCTCCTGAATTCGGCTGGAGCGACGCAGCCGCCAAATCGGTTGCCCTGCACAATGCATCTTCCAATCCCCGGATAATTTCCTTATATCCGGCTGCCTGTTCAACCGGTACAAACGGATGCATGCCGGCAAATTCCGGCCACGTCAGAGATAATAATTCCGTTGCAGCAGTCAGTTTCATAGTGCATGAACCCAGCGGGATCATAGAACCTGTCAGTGATAGATCCTTGTTTTCCAGGCTCTTGATATATCGCATCATGGCAATTTCGGAATGATATGAATTGAATACCGGGTGCTGCAGGTATACACTTTTGCGCTGCAGCGCTTCCGGATAAGCAGCAGGTATTGTTTCGAATGAATCGTTTAGAGAATCTGATTTTACCTTGCTTCCTTTTATCTGCGCAAATAAATCGACTATTGTTCCGATATCCGTTATAGATGTTGTCTCATCCAGCGATATCCCGATATATTTATCCTCAACGTATCTCAGGTTATATCCCGATTCTACGGCGAGTTTAATAATCCGATCGGCCTGTTTCTTATCTTCCGTCTGAATTCTAAGCGTATCAAAATAATTTTCGTTCAGCTGTTTGAATCCGAGTTTCCTTATTTCCTTATCCAGCAGTACGGCCGATCGATGAACACGCGATGCGATATCTTTAATACCTTCCGGTCCATGATATACCGCATACATCCCGGCCATTATTGCCAGAAGTGCCT
>JAFGLB010000108.1 GCA_016928255.1 Bacteroidota bacterium | reverse complement strand
GGAAAATATATCTTCGCACAATCTTCACATATCCCATGTGTAAACGTTGCATCGGAGTGTTCAATAATATACGCCTCCAGTATTTGCCAGTAACCTTTGTCATTGCGGATTTTTTTGCAATAGGAACAGATCGGCAATAATCCATTAAGTTCCTTAATATGAGCGAACGCCTCTTGAAGTTTGTCCATCAGCTTCTGCTTGTCTTCTTCCAGCCATTTTCGATCTGTGATATCCCGTATATTACATTGAATAACTTTTTTGCCGTTAACAAGGTAGACATTGCTTACAAACTCCACCTGTCGTTTTTGTCCGTCTTTGGTTTCTAAAGGCAAATTTTCATAACGGATATATCCTTTCTGCTGCAGCTCGTCAAAAGCAGATTTACTCGCCACTCTATCAGAAAAAGCGCTGAATTCCCACAATGGTTTTCCTATTAAGTCCGTCTGTGAATATCCAAGCATTTTTAAAAGGAAAGGGTTTGCATCGGTGATGGCACCTGATTCAGCATCAAGAAGTAAGATGCCGTCCTGAGCGGTTTCGAAAAGCCGCCGGTAACGTTCCTCGCTTACACGCAATGCGTCTTCTGCACGCTTGCGCTCTGCGATGTCACGGATATTGCACTGGATAACTTTTTTTAGATCGGCAAGGTAGACATTGCTTACGAACTCCACCTCACGCAATTGTCCGTCTTTCGTTTGCAGCGGAAGATTCTCGTAGCGAATATATTCCTTCTGTTTCAATTCTTCGAACGCAGCTTTACTGGCTACAACGTCAAAGAATGCGCCGATTTCCCATAGCCGTTTTCCTATTAAGTCCTGTCGTGAATATCCTAGAATTTTTTTGATAAACGGATTCGCATCGATAATTGCACCTGAGTCGGCATCGAGTATCAAAATGCCGTCCTGGGCAGCTTCGAAGAGCCGCCGGTAACGGTTTTCGGATTCGCGTAAACCACTGATTTCTGGATAATTTTCCACTTCACGCCCCTCTATTTGCAAATGTCCTTTTAGCTGTGCAACTCTTTCATATGTTTTATGACAGGCAATCTCCAATTCCGCAATTAGTTCGTGCTTCGATTTCATACTGTTATTCATTTTGATCTTCCTTCATCTTATGATTTTACTCGAGGCGTTGAAAAAATATTTTAGCCTAAAAGTAATCATGAGCATTATTTACTTATAACCTACTTTTTGTAAATACTTCGAATCCTCTAACTTTTTTACAGAAGGAACATTATCTGTATTATAATTTGAAAGTCTTTGCTGTAGTATCTTTCGGCCCCTATACAGCCGGGAGCACACGGTACCTACCGGACAAGCCAGTGTTTTTGCTATTTCGGTATATCTCAGTTTCTCAACATCACTGAGCAATACTATACTCCTGAAATTATCCGGCAACGATTCGATCGATCGGGCAATAATGTTTTCAAAAAGCATATCAGCAAACCTCCCTTTTTTAGCAATTCCATATTTCTCCTGGAGGTTTTCCACAAGCTGTTCGTGTCTCCCCGGGACAGCCGCAGGTTTGTCGTTCATAATTTTCCCAAAATCGCGCTCCATCTCTCCACTGCGCTGCTTCCACTGTCTTTCAATTCCAACCCATTTCATTTTGTAAATTCCTTTCCTTTTAACCGATCATTAATAAAGATTCTCTCGGATTGATGAAGGAATAAAAATTCCCCTGAACGATGAATAAGTATACAAACGTGTTATTTAATAAGGAATAGACCAAAAGTATGAAAGATGGATTAATTCTCCTGGGAATGAATGTCAACGGCTTTTTACTGAATGTTCGTTTTCACGGAAACAGGTTATGCAGATTCCCGGGGAACATATCCGTTCTTCTTAGCATAATTGGCAAGTTTTTTCCTTAACAGGCTTCTGCCTCTATATAAGCGGGAACGTACTGTCCCTATCGGACAATGAGCCATTTTTGCAATTTCTTTATATGTGAGCCCATCTACGTCGCTGAGTATAAGGATATCCCTAAAAGGATCTTTTAGCGATTCGATGGATCGGGTAATCTCATCGTCGAATATTTCATTATATTTTTTTTTCGTAAGATGTTCTTTCCCGAACAATGTCTCTTGTGTTGTGTTATAAGGAAGGTGATGGTCTTGATATTCCTCCTTTTTCGGCTCTTTTATTTCTTTTCTATAGAGATTTATGTAAGAATTCTTCATGATACAATACAGCCATGCTTTGATATTCGTTCCATTTTCAAAATTACTCCAGAACCTGAATGCTTTAAGGTACGTCTCTTGCAGGAGATCTTTTGCATTATCAGAATCCCTGGTCAGCTGGAATGCATAATTGTGCAGTAGTATCATGTGCGGAAGAGCTGTTTGTTCAAATACTCGATGATTTATCATTGTCTCCCCCTCTTTCTTAATCTTCAATATCCGGGATAATTGCTTATTACAAATCTAATATTAAAACATATATCTCTATTCGAGATAGCTGTAATGCTCATTGAACGAACAGTAAAACTATATCAATGATTTTGTTTATCGGGTATAGCCCGAAAGAATGAATAAAGAATTAATTCCCTTAGGGGTAAATTATATCTTCACCGAAGATAAAAGATGCGGAATAAAAGGGATTTTTTAGAATTTACAGCAATGAGAAGTCAAAAAGGGATGTAAAAGAAAGTCAATACAACTTAATGATTTTCATCATGGGAAAATTTTGCTATCTGCAGGCGGGTATGCAAAGCTAATTTTTCCATTATATTATGCACATGACTTTTTACCGTATGAGTAGCAATGTTGAGCTGCTGAGCAATTTCCTTATTGCTTTGTCCATCAGCAATCAGTGCAATAATCTCTCGTTCACGTTTCGTCATTATCACGGCATTCGTCAGCTTCCCCTTCCCCTTTTTGAGGGCATTTTCAATCACGTGAGAAAAAAGTGAACCGATCAATGAAGGTGGAAGAACATTTTCTCCCTGTGCCACAGATCGAATAGTCCCGATAAATTCTTTGACAGTTGCATCTTTCAAAATAAAACCCGCTGCTCCTGCCTCCACAAACTCAACGATGTCTGATTGTGTCGGAACAAATCCCATTCCGATTACTTTGGCTTCGGGTATATTTTTCCTTACTGTTTCTACAACCGACGTCTCTTTAAAATTTTTCAGGCCCACGTCCATGAGAATCACATGAGGTTTTGTCTGGTTTACTTTCAATAATACATTATTACCGGTTCCTATAGTAGCCACAACATGCATATCTGCCTGCTCATTGAGCATGGATGCTATACCATCACGTAAAACACGATTATCTTCGATAATTAGTATTCTATTTTTTTTCATTAAACGGGGCGCTTAAGTTCTGCTAAAATGTGTAATAGATGAATCCCATGACTGATCCCGTAATAAAATAAAAAACAATATTTTAATTTGCAATAATTACTTATACATACTTCCATAACTTTTTCGAATTTTAAAAGAATTTTATTTCCGTAAGGCCGATAATTTTCGGAACAATTCGATTTCTTGTTCACCTAGGTGTTCAGGTAATAAGACTGCTAGAGTTACATACAAATTGCCAAATTCATTTTTTGTTCCATATACGGGCATTCCGAGGCCCAGAAGCCTCAATGTTTTGCCGTTTGGAGTTTCTTTGGGAATATCCACATTTACCGTATCCTTCATAGTTTTTATCCGCGCTTTACCGCCGAGCATAGCTGTGTATAAATCGACCTGTTTATCGCAGTAAAGATCATTCCCTCTGCGCTGAAATTCCGGGTGCCGTGCGACTTTAACTGTGATGTAAAGATCACCGTTTGAACCACCGTTCAATCCACGGCCGCCCTTGCCTTCCAATTTTAACACTTGCTGATCCATAATCCCCGGCTTCATCGCGATCTTGATTGTTTGGTTGTGGATTTTAAGCATCCGGGCCGCACCATGATATGCCTCTTCAAGCGAGAGCGTTGTTTCAGCTTCAAAGTCCTCTCCTTTGAGTGCCCTGCTCCTTCTCCCTTGTTTTTCTCTGGAATGTTGTCCGAAAATAATCTCAAAGAAATCGCCGGCGCCTTCCTCGCCAAACATCGCGCTGAACTCTTCCTGACTCATAGTATGTGCCTGCCCGCCCTGACCGCTCGTATACTTCGACCAATCGAATCCGCCCGGTTGAGCGCCGGCATCCTCATAGCGTTTCCAATCGGCACCAAACTGATCATATTTTTTTCGCTTCACCGGATCGCTGAGAATTCCGTTGGCTTCATTGATATCTTTAAATTTTTCCTCAGCTGTTTTATCTCCTTTGGTTTTATCGGGGTGATATCTGTTGGCAAGCGTTCGATAAGCTTTTTTAATTTCATCTGTCGTGGCTGTCTTTCCGACACCCAATACCTTGTAGTAATCTTTGTAGGTCATTGTCCTGCCGTCATATACACGTTCCTGCGGGTACTGTCACATATGATAAGAACCATAGCATATAATTTAATTTTCACCTCCGATTTTTTCTCCTCATCTGCGAGGAGGAGATACAGGAGTGTTGTGGAGTGCACCCTTTACCAAATCCCTTTAATTCACCCCTTTATTAAAGAGGGGAAGGGTTCCCTGTCCGATAGTTTAACCGAACACGATTCATAATAGGATTTGATAAATCAAATCCCTGCATAGGAATTTATTGTGCAGATTTGCACCTTCTTAGCGGACATTTGCCCAATGCATAATCGCCGTATGATGAATCAGTACTAAAAAATACCTTTATTGCCACGAGCTTTAGCTCGTGGATAAGAAAATCAAAAGTATTATCGGGTTTTAACCCCATTTACTATAATATTATTAGGCTTGGCAAAAAGCCATCCCTTTGGGAAAAGCCACACTCCATTTTATTTATCCAGTTCCACGACCTTAAGGTCGCGGCAATTTATCTTATCTGCGTAACTTCAGTTATTAAGGAACAGTAGATTGAAAAGATAATAAATGGATTGAATATCCGTTTCATATCGAGAATATTTCGAGACTCCAACGTCTCCGCCGGTTCTCTAATTTCCAATGATCCGCCTTTATCCAAAACCTCAGCTTTGCACTTGATTGATGATTCCCTGGTTCATCTTTTCGTTTTTTTTCTCCCTTTTAGCCGCTTTTTTTTCCTTCATAGTTTTCGCGGGTTTTTTCTTTGAATCCATTCTGTTATTTTGACCTTTACTCATGATATTTTCCTTTATTAGTTTTTCTTTAACACTATTTTAACACTTTTTATGCAAAACTTTATACACATTGCTCTTTAAGATCTAGTCCCACCAAAACATGCTCTGTATTGGAAAGATCACCAATGATTTTTTTCACCGGCAGGGGTAATTTACGTACTAATGTCGGAACGGCGAGGATTTGGTTATCACGAGCTAATCGTGGATTCTTCAAAATGTCGATCACTTCTAAATTATATTTGCCCCTCAATTGTTCTTCACAAATTAATTTGAGATTTTTGAAAGCTTTGACTGCTTTTGGAGTCTGCCCGGCAACGTATAAACGCAAGATACATTTGCCGCTTCTTGCTGCGGCAGGCTGATTTTTTCGACGGCTGGTTCTTGGTTTCTTCAGTTTGATCTTCAAAGTAAATCCCCTTAGATTTTTATTTTGTTTTTGTTTGTGCCGGCCGTTTTCATTGAGATATCGCTTTTCCGGCTCCTGGCCATTTTTATCTTGTCCTGAGTAAAACGATCATTCCTTGCTTTCTCAATCCCGATAATTTTGAGCGCTTCCGATTCTTCAGCTTCAAATCTGGATCGCAGCGCAAGAATTTGAGCTTCCATCGCTTCACGCTTACGCTCTAATCCAAATCGTCTACGCCCGATTTCTTGCTGACGTAATAATTGTTCCGCATCGTCTTTCGCCTCCTGTGATAAACGCGCCGAGCCCGTCAGGACACCTTCCGCGCCGATATAGACGTCAAGCAGTTCGATACCGTGATCCGTCAGTTTAAATTCACGAATCTGGTTGGAGTGAGCCATACCGCGCGATTTCAGCACATACAATCCCCTGTTCCGTTCACCTCCTATTTCAATATCACGCAGAAGCAGCCATGTATCTATCAGGGATGAGATGTAAACATCGGTAATCTCCATTGCATCGCCTGCGGAATTTAGACTTGTAAAAAACGCAGTGATTTTCTTCATCTTTAAAAAATCTACAAGACGGAGCAGCATTGTTTTAACTTCAGTTTGGTTTTCCCCCAATACGAATGCATTAATAGGATCCAGTACAACAATGTTAGGTCTAAATTCATTGATCAACTTAATACTAGTCGTCAGGTGAGTCTCCAGGCCATAATGAGTAGGGCGTGTCGCTTGAAACTGTAGCAATCCTTTTTTCTCCCACGGCTCTAATTGTATTCCGACGGAACGCATATTGCGCGCAAGCTGACTTGGGGATTCTTCGAAAGTAAAAAAGAGAACGCGTTCTCCTCTTTTACAGGCCTCTTCAACAAATTTCGCCGCAATGCTCGTCTTGCCCGTACCGGCAGTACCTGAAACGAGTATCGTACTTCCGCGAAAGTAACCTTTACAGGAGAGCATAGCATCCAGACGCGGAATGCCGGTGGAGACTCTCTCGAGAGATGAAGAGTGATTCAATCCGAGCGAAGTGACAGGCAGAACTGAAAAACCGTCTTCATCAATCAGGAAGGGATACTCATTTGTACCGTGGGTTGAACCTCGATATTTGATAATACGCAGCCGTCGTATACTTGATTGATCGCTCACGCGATGATCGAGCAGAATGACACAATCGGAGACATACTCTTCCAAACCTTCGCGCGTTAAGGTACCGTCGCCTCGTTCTGCAGTAATGATTGTTGTTACGCCTTTTTTCTTCAGCCAGTGGAACAAACGGCGCAGTTCAGCCCGCAGTATTAGAGGGCTTGGCAATTCTGAAAAGAGCGACTCGACTGTATCCAGCACAACACGTTTAGCGCCCACGCTCTCGATTGCATAATGAATCCTGACAAATAGACCCTCCAAATCATATTCACCGCTTTGTTGGATTTCACTGCGTTCAACATGAATATTCTCAAGCCAAATCTTTTTACGCTTTACAAGATTATCCAAATCGAATCCCAGCGAAGCAACGTTTGCCGTGAGTTCTTTCTCTGTTTCCTCGAATGAAAAAAAGATTCCCGGTTCGTTATACAGCGTTGCACCGCGAACGAGAAACTCCATGGCAAACAGGGTCTTTCCGCAGCCGGCACCGCCGCATACCAATGTCGGTCTGCCTTTCGGCAATCCCCCGTCAGTGATTTCGTCCAATCCTTGAATACTTGTCGGAGATTTTGGAAGGACGCTTCGACGAAACAGGAACGCTCTCTTTTTCATGATACTTTTCTCCAATACGATACGTATTTTTCGGCCTTGCATCTTTCTTTATGCCGTATCTTTGATACAGCAACCGGAATTCCAATACCGATAAAAGTTGTAGCACCTATACTTATAAAAAACGGTGAAGTGCCAAACATATAAGCTGCCCAGGATAATCCTAAGGCAATAAATACAATTCCTGCTAAATACTTCGCAAAATTAGACATATAATATTTCTCTCTATTTTTGTTGTTTGGGGAATCATTAAAAAACTTGCATTCATTTTCTTTATTCCGCTTGCATGAGATTGTGCTGCCTTTCTTTGATGGTAATATTCTTTTTCTAGTGCCACTTTCAAAAATTAATCTTGTGTTTTATAAGCAGGGTTTATCAATAAAGGCACTAGTGCTCGTTTCCTTTTAATGGTCATATTAATCAAAATGCAATACTACTTATTGGAAACGGCACTAATTACTTAAAATAGAACCTGCCGTCACCTTTTCTTCCGACCCCCAATATCAAACCCTGAACATAACAGTGCGAACTCTGGGAATAGATTTCATCGTCCTGTCCTTCTCCCTGTAATCCAATGAATTATATAGACACCATTAAAACAATAAGCCAAAAGTATTAGAAAGGGATTAATCCTTTTTACTGCTTCTTATAGAATTGTTGTGAATCCGATGAATGAGTGGATATATTTTTTTTAAAGCTGAATAAAAAAGTTTTCGATATTTCAGAATCGGTTTTGGAGTTATTTGTTAATAGTTATTAAAATGAAAAACCCGCTTGTGCGACAAGCAGCAATCGTCCTTTTTTTTCAATGGGCAGAAACGGAGCCAATTCCAGTCCGATATTTATTTTCTTGGTAAAGTCTATATTGACTATCCGCACCATTTCCGCCAAATCCAGAAACATTGACAAAGCAAAACCACCCCGGCCGATTCCTACATCAACCGGTGAATTGACGCCAAAAACCCCTATTCCCGCGCTGACAGGAAATCGGTTGCCTGTTTCCGAATTAATAAAATAGAACCGTACCATCGCGCTGTAGCTGCCATATTGAGTCGAATCATCGGCTCGTGTATCATACAACACTTTAGGGACAGCGAGTGAAAATCCTAATTCGATAGCCGGACCTCTCACTCGAAAATATTGCGTCATACTGTTAGAGCGATCCACCGCACCTATTTTGATGGCGTAATCGGGTTCGATATGAATACCTAGAATGGCCCAATCAGGCAGTGAATCTACCGGCACCAGCACATGTTCAAGTTCTTCCGGACGGATGTTGGCGTATGGACCATAGGCAGTGCGGTACTGAATGAACATTGCACGGTCTTTGTTGGGATTTCCATGGCTTCGATATGTTACTACACGCCGTTCATACGATGGAACCGCTAAGCCTTCTCGCAGGAGTATTGTTGTTGTTATTCGAAGGAACTGGGGTCCCATGTGAAGCCGAATGCTATCGCGTTGAAACTGTACCTCGAGATTTCGGACTTCCTTGCGATCCAGCGTCACTGCCGTTCTGATATTGTTGCTGCCAACTTCCGGGATAATGCTGACGTATCTGCTGATTTGTTCAACATCCTGGTATTCTTCCACCGATATTATACAATCCGTTTCATATCGAAATCGCCGCCCCTCGGAATCTGTTACTCTCAGACTGATTGGATATAATCCCGGTGTTACGGTTTGAGGAATGAAAGCAGCAAATTTACGCCGTCCAATTGATTTGAGTATTGTTCCTTCGATAGATAGGCTCGGAATAACAGCTGCTGCTGTCGTACTGTCATTTCTTTGAATGGTGAGAAGAATTGTGTCACCGGGAAAGTAGACCGACTTATCGATGGAAATATCTATCCTCTCATCCTCGAGTGTAGACTGAATGAGTATAGAAGTTTTCAACTGTGCCTGGACGTTGATTATTCCGGCAGTAAAAAACAGAATGCATTTAAAAATTTTTAATTTAGACATGTCATCTCTTCGGTGATCATCACGATCACTTCGAATACTACAAATAACTATAGGAGACAACAATCGCCCAAATGAATGGAAAAGTAATTAATACTTGTTTTAATGCCGGCTCACTAACATGGAAACAATCTGTACGTTTTCCCCGTATGTCTCCCTTAAACAATTCATCTACTTAATAACCGGCTCAGCGGTCTGTGAGACTGCTCTCTGTTGTCTTTTTTTCTCTCCAGCATTCCCACCCGGAATGGTTCTGTTTATGCTTTGATCGCCCAAAACGTGCCGGCCGATAGAATACATCAACGCCATCGCTCATCCACGGTTGTGTATATCCAGGTTCTTCAGCGCAGTCACAGTGCTCGACTGACTCCAATGCTTGTTCATTCAACATAGCCAATGTATAATTGTAGATACTGTCGATGGATTTTAAATACGGCTGAACCCGATCTACATCATAGACCGCGATACTAACTGCCGTTTGTAAATCCCTTGTCAGCCGATTAAATGCTTGAACAGCAAATCTTTTTGCAAATGCAGACATATCTCCATCCCGCAAACCGTGATCCAACCGCTCCAGCAAATGAAAATCGAAGTAAGACAAATGAAGGTTGTCTGGAGAAGCAATGATGTATCGCGCAAACGATCCAAGAGCACCTATTGTGTAAGGTGTACCGCTGTAACAAGAAGAAATCACCATGAGATCGAACCTCGCGGAATCACGAGTAAATCCTTTTAATCCATCCGCAAGGTCATGTACGGTAAACGTCCGATCCGAATATGATTCATCATAATCCGTACCGTCAACTTCGGGGATTTCGTGGCCATAATAGAGAAACAAACTCACCGTCTTTTGCTTGTTGCCCGAACAGAAGCGGCGATAGAAATCCATTTCAGGTTCGAACCTTGATTCTTCCTGATCGCGCCAGTACAATTCATTTGCAATAAGCCGTCCGTTCCGGTAATAATAGAACTCTCCGTCGTGAATGGGGAAAAAGAGCAAGAAGTGCCGTCTGGGTCTTTGATGAAAGATAAACACCTCGGCACGCGGGTTTTGCTGCGCGACCCTTTTCGCTTTTACCAGAGCCTCTTCGTCTGCTTTGAATTCATTTCCGCCGGTATCGTGATAGAGATAATCACTATCACCATGGATGACACACACGATTGAGTACTCAATTGAAATTACATCTATTCCCTGCAAAGATTCATACTTGACGGAACGGTTGGTGCTGCATGAAGAAAGTAGAATTACGAGCGCCCCGCAACAGATACTTGTAAAAAGCATCATGTATGGAGCGCCCTTTTTGGATTGGTTGAACGGATTACTCATACCAATCGCCGGAAATGTTCACTCGCGGAATGATCACTTTGCCAGGAGCACAACCAGAATAATTATCAACAGCAAAGTTACAACACCAATGGTTATTACCGCTTCAGCCTGCTCCATGTCCTGCACAACATAATCAGAGAAAGCATCGAGCTGTTCATCAGAAACTCTCACGTAGCCATTGAGGCCTGCCAGTTCATCTTGTTTTTCCTGCAATGTGGTTTTAACACGATCGATGCCGGCACGATCGTCTTTCGAAATCAACGGCGAGCTTTCAACCATGTCCAAAGCTTCAGACATTTTATGAAATGAATCGTTGAGGATAATACGCTTTTCGGATGAATTGTCCGTTGCTTTCACTTTATTCGCTGTATCACTGAAATACTTTTGAATTTCACCTTTTCCACCCGAATAAGCTGTGACAGCCAGAACAAGCATCATAACGAGAGTACCAAAAACTATTCGATTTTTCATTGCTGCTCCTTTAATGAAGTTGAAACAAACTTGAATTCGAAACAGCGTACCGATAACACTCTGGAAATCCTATAGACTAAAAGGATGAAAGAATAGTTAATCCTTTTACTTCCAAGTGTGTAATTGGTTTTTTTCAATTGCATAGAACCTTTTATTACCGGCAGGAACGTTGGGAAAGATTAACCGTCGAAATTTTCCCCTGTTTTCAAGACTTGATATTTGGATTCAGATACTAATTCAGAAAGTGCTGCCTGACTTTTACTACGATCTGGTTATCGGTCATTTTATCGGCTGTTTCAATGCCGACAATGTGTCCATGAAGTTCCATATTCTCAAGCCGTTTTTTAAGCTCGACTTTTGCTTCACCGGGACCGAAAATCAAAATAGATTCCGCGTGACGAATATACGAGAGTACTTCATCATAGTAGTTATTCAGTTGTCCGTTTAAACGCTTATCTCCATGTTCCTCTGCCGATTCCTTTTGCGCCCCGCCGGAAAACCTGGCATTCTCTTTCAATTTTGATGATATACGTTTTATTTCGGCTCCTTCGTCTGCCAAACTAAAAATCACAGCTTTCTTATGATCAATCCACAATCCTACTCTTTTTTTCATTGATTTCACCTTTGCTGTTAATTGAATTACCCTTACGGTAATTCGTGTAGAGGCTCTCTGAATATTTACTTCATGCTGTCAATCTTTTTCTTACATCTGTCTTTCCTTACAAAACTATATACTACTTTGTATCAAGAATAATTGGCAAACCATCTTTACCTGCGCCGACTATAATGACTTTCGTGTTTTGTGAATTTGCCAGTTTCTCTGTTGCTTCAATTCCTTTCCACCGCAGCAGATTTTCGCTGATACCCGCGGCCACAATAGTCTGGAAGTCTGCAATTCCCTTAGCTTCAATCCGTTTCCTGTCCGCCTCTTGCTTTTCTTTTGTGAGAATAAATTCCATGCGCTGACTTTCTTGATCGGCCCGCTGCTTTTGTTCTATAGCTTCAGTGAGTTGAATGGGAAGCGCTACATTTCGAATTGGAGTGTTCTCAATAATAACACCGCGAGAGGCTACGGTCTTGGCAAGCTCCTCCTGAATCGATGAACCGAGCCGTTCTCTTTCGGTTGAATACAACGCGCTTGCTTGAAAGCTTGCCGTAACTGCGCGGCATATGGAGCGGAATTGTGGAACCAGAATAATCGTTTCGTAATCGCCGCCGGCAACAGTTTTATAGACACGAGCCGCAGAATCCGGATTGAGCCTGTATAACGCGCTGACCTCCAATCCGATGGTGAGCCCTTCTCGGGAGAGCACTTGCATCGTCTCCTTATGTTCTTTCGTCTGGATAGAGTATTTGATAACACGTGCAAGCGGATTGACTATATTGATTCCAGACGGAAGAGTCTTCTCTGACACAACGCCGAAGAAATCTACGACACCGACATGTCCTGCAGGAACCTGAGTGAAAAATTGAAGCAAGATGATAATACCAAGCACGCCTGCAGCCAAAATCCCTGCCCTGGCTATTGGTTTAAAAGCGATATTATTTTGCCGCACCTTTTTCAAGGCGCTTTGCCATACTATGAGGGCGATGATAATAGCAAGTACCGATAAGACAAAGATCATAATGAATTCCTTTCTTGAATAAATGCGACTGAGATATAGCTTGCTTAAAAATTATCTCCATGTTCTTCGAGCCATTCCAGCATGGCACGAATACTGCCCGTGGCTAATGCAATACTCGAATCAGCTGCACCGTAATACAAACGGATCGTGTCGCCGTCAGAGGCGATAGTGTATCCGCATGGAAAGACAACATCATCCACATCTCCGCGCCGTTCGTAGGCTTGCTCCGGGCCGAACATCCACTCGGTGCTTCGTTTCAGGCAGTACTCCGGTTTGTGTAAATCGAACAGGGCGAGTCCCAGCCGGTAAATGGAACTAGCCGGTGTCTGCCGCACGCCGTGATAAATCACCAGCCAGCCTTGCGGTGTTTCAATAGGCGGAGGTGAAAGACCAATTTTATTTGCATCCCACCACGAACCCTTCCGGGCTTTCAACATTGGTTTGTGGCTGCCCCAGTGACGCAGGTC
>JAFGLB010000107.1 GCA_016928255.1 Bacteroidota bacterium | reverse complement strand
TGGAAAGACCCTGAAAACGTAATAGAAGTCTTTAAAAAGGTCAGGAAAGAATGCAAATGCCGCCTGGTACTCTGCGGCAGTATGGCTACCGACGATCCTGAAGGCTGGGAAATATTCGATAAAACACGCGCCTCTGCCGGTTCTTTACTCGATGACAAAGAGATTATACTGCTTACAGTCGAGGACAACATCCTGGTCAATGCTCTTCAAAGCAAATCAACTGTTATTCTGCAGAAATCCATCCGCGAGGGCTTCGGCCTGACCGTAACTGAAGCTCTATGGAAAGGCAAGCCTGTTGTTGCTTCAAACGTCGGTGGAATTCCCCGGCAGATAATAGACAACCAGACAGGTTTTCTTATAGAACCCTACGATATTCAGGGTTGTGCAGATATTGTGAGTTCTATTTTAAAACATCCGAAAATCGGCCAGTATCTCGGCGCCAGCGGTAAGGAATACGTCCGTAAGAATTTTCTGATTACACGGCATGTAATTGATGATTTAAAACTTTTGAACCGCACAATTAACGGCCACTAACTTAATCGGTTCTGCTGAAATAAAAAAAAAGAGCGCATTTGAAATAAATCAAATGTGCTCTTTTTTTAGATATGCAGGAAACTTATTGCAGTGTTCCGTTTTCCGCCGCTTTTTTCATGTCCTCATTGGCGAAGATTGCTATTTCAACACGCCTGTTTTGCGCTTTGCCGTCAGCCGTATCGTTTGATGCAACCGGATTTGTTTCACCTTTTCCTACTGTCGTAATTCTTGCTCCGTCAACGCCGGCACTTTTTGTATAATCGGCAACCGACTGTGCTCTGCGTTCCGATAATCTTTGATTATACTCTTCACTGCCGTCGCTGTCTGTATTGCCTTCAACGATTACATTTGTGTCCGGGTACTTATTGAGAATTTTTGCCAGGCTCTCAATGTTTTGTTTCGCTTCCGCCTTCAACTCATATGAATTGGTGGCAAAAAGAATTCCCGAGCTGAATGTAATTTTTATTCCTTCGCCGACACGTTCGATCTTTGCATTAGACAGGTCCTGTCTCATTTCTTCCGCCTGCTTGTCCATGTTACGGCCGATTAATGCTCCGGCTGTTCCGCCGACTGCTGCACCAATGATTGCGCCAAGGGCTGTATTTCCTGCTTGTTTACCTATCACTGCTCCCAAAAGTCCTCCGGCGCCAGCTCCAATTGCTCCGCCTTGGAGTGCTTTACTTGTCCCGCAGCCCATCATTACCAGCGACACACACAGCAGCACGCAAATAAAACCGATAATATTCGTCTTCATAATACATCTCCTTATTTGTGGTTAAAAAATGTGGATAAATAAAATGGTATATATGCGCAATAACATTTTTTGTAACATACACTGCTACTAAGTTAAGAAGAAAAACATAAATAGCAATTACAATTCTCTCTATTTTTCCTCGATATTTTAAAGAATTCTTGGTTTTTGGATTTTTAAATAAGGCATTTCATACAAAGATTTGATTATCTATCTGTCGGTTTTTAATGCACTTTTTTGTTTCCAGCAATTCAATTTATTTTGTATCCAGGATTTCCCGGATAATCTTCAGTACTGCTTTCATATCATACGGCTTAAAAAGAAAATGCTGTATTCCTGATTTTACGAACTCTGCTTTCATGTCAGGATCAAGATACCCGGTTGCCAGCACCAGGTGCTCGCTCGATTTGATTTTTTTTATTCTCTGACACACCTCAAGACCTGTAATCGTCGGAAGTCCGAGATCCGTCAACACCAGTGCGATATCCTCTTTTTTGTCTTCATAAATTTCCAGTGCTTCCAAACCGTCTCTGGCAGTCAGAACATTATATCCTTTCTCTTCAAGCAGCATCTGCAGCGACATTACAAGCATCTCTTCATCTTCTACAACCAGCACAGTTTCCCTGCCTCCCGGTATGTCTTCTAATTTTTCTTCTTCTTCCTTTTCCATATCGGGTTCAACCGCTTTTATCGCGGGAAGATATAGTCTAAAAGCAGTGCCCCGGCCCGGTTCGCTTTCCACGTCGATAAAACCTTTATGAGTCTGAACAACTCCAAATACAACAGCCAATCCCAGGCCTGTTCCCTTTCCAATGCCTTTCGTTGTAAAGAAAGGTTCAAATATCCGTTTTTTTACCTCTTCGCTCATACCCTCACCCGTGTCGCTTACTTCTATACAGACATATTTTACATCCTGTACAGCTGTGTGATGTTCAAGTAAATCTCTGCCTGAAATTAAATGCGTGTTTATTGTCAGCTGGCCGCCGTTCGGCATTGCATCCCGCGCGTTGACACACAGGTTAAGAATCGCTTGATATAACTGGGAACGGTCCGCATTAATAAAAGGTATTCTTTTTTCAAAATTCTGAACGTAAGTAAGCGTTTTTGGAAACGTTTCAAATATCATTGTCAATATTTCCATAACAACTTCGTTAACATTTACAGCTCCGAAAGTTGTCTCCGATTTCCTGGCGAATGTCAGTATTTGCTGAACAAGAGTTTTTCCGCGTTCAACTGCTTTGGATATGGTATCAGTTGCCAGGTCCAGTTTCGATGCGTCGTCACTGAATCTTCTTATGCTTGTATTATAAGCAAGAATAATCCCAAGAATATTATTAAAATCATGCGCAATACCGCCGGCCAGTGTTCCCAAACCTTCCAGCTTTTGCATTTGTCTAAGCGCTTCTTCTGTTCGTTTACGTTCTGTTATGTCGCGTGCTATACTTAAAATTGCCTTTTTGCCATGATATGTCACAAGACTTGAATATATTTCAACCGGAATAATCTTTCCATTCTTTGCCTTATGTGTTGTCTCAAAAATCTGTATTTCGTCTGCCGGCATTGATTTGACAAGCATCTTGATATCTTCCCGTTTCAGTGAAGCATCGATACCAAAAAGTCCGATTTTAATAAGCTCTTCTTTTGTATATCCAAGATTATTTGTTGCCGTATTATTGACGTCAATGAGATCGCCGTTGAAATCAATTATCCACACGGTTTCATTCATTCCATCGATAAGTTCTCTGTAGCTTTTTTCGCTTTCAATTAATGCCTGCTCGGTTTTCTTGCGCTCGGTAATATCCCGGAAGTACCACACCCGTCCATAATATTTATTATCAGACCCCCACATCGGAGCAGAATAATGGTCAAATATCCTGCTGTCGGTTAATTCTATTTCATTCCAATTTATTTCATCTTTATGCGCCAGTATATCGCTGAGCCGCGCGAGAGATCTTTCCCGATTTATCATCTTGCCGAATATCGTTTCCAAAATAAGACGATCGATCCGTGTTTCGATTGCTTCCTGAGAAATGCCCCACATTTTTATAAATTGCTTATTATACGATAATATTTTTCCAGTATCGCTTGTCACAACTATGCCGTCTATTGAAACTTCCTGCTGTGTAGACATCAGAATATTTCTAAATTTCAATTCCTCTTCTACGGCCTTGCGTTCAGTAATATCGGTTATAGTGCCGACGTATCCTACTATCGCATTTCTGGCATCCTTTATCGGTATTGCCTGACCCAGAACCCATGCGATTTCTCCGTCCTTGTGAACAAACCGGTATTCGGCATACGAATAATCCTGTTTTATTGTCGCTTTCTTCCAACCGTCATCAAGCCTTTCTTTGTCATCAGGATGAACAGCGGCAAGCCAGTTCAGTCCCATGGCTTCTTCATCCGATAAACCGGTAATTTTGCACCATTGGGGATTCACGTATATGGTTCCGCCTTCTGCGTTTGTCTGGAATATACCAACCGGGGAGTTTTCTGCAAGCGCCTTGAATCTTCTTTCGCTTTCAAGCAAAGCTTCTTCAGCCCGTCCCTGTGCTATCCTGCTCTGTTTTTCATCAAGTGCACGCTGTATGGCCAGCGGCAATCTCATCAACCGGTCTTTAAGCACATAATCCACTGCTCCTTTTCGTATAAGATCGATTGCCGTATCTTCTCCGATTGATCCGGAGACACATATAAACGGAGTATCAGGACAGATTTCATTTTGCAGCTTCAACGCTCCAAATGCATTAAATCCGGGCAGGCTGAAATCACTTAATATGATGTCGTAGGTTTTTGTCTTAAGCAATTCGGCAAAAGCTTTCTCTTTATCCGCACAATCCATTTCAAGTTCAAAACCCGCTTCATCAAGCATATCACGGATAATTTCAACGTCATGAGATGAATCCTCAAGATATAACACTTTTAAAGGTATCTTTTTCCCGGTTTTCTGTGTCATATTGCTGAACTAGAGCGCTGGATTTGAAAATTGCGGAACATAAACAACAGGATTCGATTTTCGGTCATATTCTTTTTCCCCCTTCCATCTATGAAAACCCGTTAACCTTTTTTATAGGGTAAAGAGTCTTTCTATAAAAATCAAGATGCAAATTTGAAATCTGTGTTCATTTAATTGCCCAATGAAATGTCTATTTTTATCCAAATTCAGCTTTATTCGATTATGATAGTCCGTACCCTTCTTATAGCTGATTTTGACCATTACAACATTTTTTCATAATATATAATTTAGATTTCTGCCGATATGCTGCAGAGCAAAGAATTTCCAGCCGGATCGCAGAACAAATCAAATTGACGGCCCTCTGACTTTAAAGAAGGAGAAAAACAATGAGATACGCATTGGTAGTAATGATTTCATTATGGACGGCTTTGCTCAATGCAGAGAATTGGCCTCGGGAAGTCATAAGCTCCGAGGGCACTATCACGGTTTATCAACCTCAAATCGATTCGTATTCCGGGAATTTTTTAAAAGCCAGGGCGGCAATTTCTATAATACCTATTGGAGAAAATGAACCCGTATTCGGAGCAATCTGGATGGATTGCAGGGTCTTTACAGACCGGCCGACAAGAACAGTTACAATCGAAGAAATGGAAGTACGGAGAATTAAGTCCGCTTCCGGATCGGAACCGAATACTGCAAAAATCGCTTCTATACTTGAAGAAATTCTTCCGCGCATGGATCTAACATTTTCGTTAGACCTCCTGGTGGTAAGCGTTGAAACGGCTCAAAAAGAAAGGGAAGCGGCACGTGAGCTCGAGATGAAGCCGCCGAAGTTTATCGTTGTAAACAATCCGGCTATTCTCGTACGAATAGACGGCGATCCGATCCTTATGAATATGAGTGGATCGTCATTGAAGCGTGTTGTCAATACTCCCTTTTTTATGGTCTACGACCCTGTCAATCGGAAGTATTATCTCCATGGAAACGATATTTGGTTCAGCTCAAGCACTGTAAAAGGATCCTGGTATAAAATTACATATCCGCCCAAAACTGTTTCCAACCTATACAAACAAATGAAATTCGAGGAAGATTTTGATGACGCTGTAGTTTCAGATGATCAATTTTTAAAAACCAAAAGACAATTGCAAATTATTGTAAGCACAGAACCTGCAGAACTGATTTCCACAGATGGTCCGGTGCAGTTTACTTCCATTCATGGGACGGATCTACTGTACGCGAGTAATTCACCAAACCGCCTGTTTCTTGAAAAAAGAACAAAATACTATTTCATACTTGCTTCGGGACGATGGTATACTTCAACCAGGATAAACGGCCCTTGGATTTATATTGCATCAACAAGGCTTCCCGCCGATTTTAGAAAAATACATCCCGGATCGAAATGCGACGATGTGCTTGCACACATTACAGGAACGATACCGGCAAAAGAAGCAATATACGATTCACAAATTCCTCAAATGGCGGAAGTAGACCGTTACTTGACAACGGTTGTGGAATACGATGGGGACCCGCAATTTGAATCAATTGAGAACACAGGAATGGAATACGCAGTAAACGCTTCAACAGCAATAATCAGGGTCAATAATTTCTATTACAACTGCGATAGAGGCGTTTGGTTCCATAGTGCAAATCATTACGGACCATGGACAATCTGTATCAACGTCCCTGATATTATTTATACTATTCCGCCTCGCTGTCCGATATACAATGTTCGTTACGTCCGTGTTTATAATTATACGCCTGATATTGTATATGTCGGATATACTTCAGGTTACACCGGGTGCTATATTTATAACGGGGCAATCGTTTACGGAACTGGATACAATTATTATCCATGGTATAGGCAAAAATATTATGCACGACCATGGACATGGGGATTCAATATACATTACGATCCATGGACCGGCTGGTCAATAAGCTTGGGCTGGCACCGGCCGCATGGATGGTTTGCACATCTTCCGAAAATCCGGCATACAGGATGGTGGGGCCCGGCAGATTATCGCCCTGTTTTCCGCTCTATAACACAACCGGTATACAGGGATGGGTATCATCCTGCGTACAGACCTGAAATCACAGGCACATCAATCGAGAAAACACCCGATGCAGTCAGACGAACATCCGGCACACAGCGCTCTGCAACTCTTTATGATAATAGAGGAACGAATATAAGACGGCCTCTTTCTACCGGATCATCAAGTACTGCAGGAACGGCTACAAGAGGCACACAATCTGCGACACCTGAAGATGTAAGTAAATCAGCAACATCCCCGGTAACTACAGCTCAGCCTTCGAGGCCGCCAAGAGAAGCGGCACAGACTCCTCCGGCTGTCCAGCAGCCTGCACAGACAGAAACTGCAAGAAAGACTGCAACACCGTCTCCTGTCCGTCCGATAGAACCTTCCAGACCTCCAAGAGAACCGGCAGTAACGACACAACCTCAACAGGCTACAGAACCCCGCACGACTATCAAGCCTGAAGAAAGAACGGATCCTCAACCGATCCGGAATACGAGCACAAGGACAGGACAGCGAGTCACAACGAATCCTTCTCGAAAAGCAGATAATGTTTATGCGGCTCCTGATGGAACAATTATGCAGACTACACAGCAGGGGTGGCAGCAGAGAGATCAAAATACATGGAAGGATGCACCTGAAACACCGACAAAGCAGTCTGCCGTGCAGGACAGCGAAGTTAGAAGACGTGCTGCCGAACGCAGATCTCCGGGTAATTCACCTTCGACCCAATCCACAAAAGAAGAAACAAAGCGAGAAGAGAGAAAACGTTAATACTGGAATTATGAGCAATAATTATAAAGCAATCGCAGGATACAAAATAAAACATCTTCTAATTTTTTATTTATCTCTGTTTCCTTTTTGGGATGCGAACGGCCAGGAGAAAGAATACTACTTCTTTCGCACATATGAATACGGGTCGGAAGCATTATTCAATCCGATATCAGTCCTGATAAACGGCGGATGCGATACATATCAACAGCTGAATCGCCCCAGCACGTTCGACGCAATTCCCTGGGAAAACGGAACAACCAGTGTTTGGCGAAGTATCACATCCCCGCTCCCCGTAATAAACAGGTTCGGATGGAATCGTTTTTTGAAGCAGGAGGTTCTTCCCGTCAGTTTTAACGTAGACCAGGCCCAATGGGTCCCTAATTATATGCTGCACAGTATAGGCGGAGGAATGGTTTACCGCAAAATTTCAGAATGGTATGATTATCACGGTTACCCCGCTCCTTATTTACTGGGAGCTGTCACCGGTATGGCAAGTGAATTTTTCAACGAGATGGTTGAAAACGGCCAATACATCTATCCGAATATAGACTGTATTCCGGACATTCTTATTTTCCAGCCCATCGGTATTCTTCTTTTTAGTTCGGATAGAATATCCGAATTCTTCTCTAAAGAATTAAATTTAAACGACTGGTCTCAGCCGGCTGCTGTTTCTTTTGCGCCGCTTGCTTTTCGTAATGCAGGGCAGAATTTTGTAATGAAATATGCAGTGACAAAATCAAAATCAACAAGTCTCTTTTTTCATTTCGGAAACTTTGCAATACTTGGATTATCCTTCAAAAGGAATTCGGAAGATGCGATATCCATTGGAGCGGGACTTGCATCAAAAGGAGTAAAAAGCCTGCCGGTTCAAAATGGAGTTCCTTCCAATACAATCGAATCAGGTCCGATGGCCGGTATTTACTATGACCGCAACAACTCGCTGCTCATGTCGATGGTATATTCAGCTTCCAGAAACTGCAGATTCCGTCTGAATATCTATCCGGGTGTAGTCTCGTCTTCAAGCTTCTCGCCTGGATTTTTCATCACTGTTGTTGATCCGGGAATACTTATTGCAGGTATTACTCTAAAGATCCTGCCTATCGGTTTAAGCACGTACACGCCTTTCAAATAAAGCAGAACCTCCGCGGTTTAAAATTTACTTAAAAAAAATGGGATTGCCTCGAGCGAGACAATCCCATTTGTGTACGGGATTATGGGACAACGATTTATTGGAGGAGGATCATTTTCCTTGTCTGAACAGCGTTTTGTGTTTTTAAACGATAGAAATAAATACCGCTTGAAAGTCCTTTAGCGTTGAAAGTAGTGTGATAACTTCCTGCATTCTGATAACCGTCGACTAATGTATAGACTTCCTGTCCGAGCAGATTATATACTTTTAATGTAACAATACCTGCCCGATCCAGCGTATAGTCTATGGCTGTGGACGGATTGAACGGATTCGGATAATTCTGCATAAGAACGAACTTAACCGGCCGTCCGGATGCCGGCTGTTCCACTCCGGTTGTTACATCAATTGAAAAATCAACACTGGCATTATCCGGTTTTCCTGTGATGCTGTAAGATACTGTGGCTGATACTGCCGGAGCTTCCTGACATCCAAGTCTATCGACAGATATTGTATACTCTCCGGGTGCAAGTCCTTCAACCGAATACTTACCCCTGTCATCTGTGATTGCATATCCCGCCGGTTCTCCGTTACGGTACGCATAAACAAAAGCACCTGCTGCTGTTTCAGAAGCTGATGAACAACGAACCTTACCGAAAATCTTTGAATATCCATTGGCAATCACAGGAATCCTGCGAACGTATATATTTATATCATCAACAGTATTGCCGTTAACCAGTACTCTCGAAGCTTTTTTCCATCTTGTGCTCAAAGTATCATTCGTATAAAAAGCTGGAGTATAGTTGCCCAGGGGCAGTGCAAAAACTATGTACGATCCGGGCAGTAATGAATCGATCGTGTATCTGCCCAGAGAATCCGTATCAACAACATAAGAACGGAAGCTGTGCCAGGCCTCTCCCGAGGTCCACCGGTCCCTCGTGGCAATAATGCGGGAAGGAACTCCAATATCCAATGATGAATCGATTACCTGTCCTTCTATTGTTCCGAGAGGAGCTGTCGGAATCGGTATAAGCGTAAAATTAATGCCCGAACTATCATCTTTCAGCACTATTAAATTTGCCGAGAGGATATCTGATTTATCCAAATAAAATTCTTTTGAGTAGCCCGGAGCCTTAGCAAATGCAATATAGACTCCTCTTGGAATTTTGAGCGAGTAATTGCCCAGTGTATCACCTTTTGCATGATATACATGATGGGAGCGTCCATCGAGCTTGAAATCGCTCCGCCATGCGCCCAGATTAAACGATTCTCTGTAGTCATCCGTCGTATCTTTGCAATTTAATGCAAAACCGTACCTAACGAAGAATATATTTGTTGTCGGCTTTATGGGCTGCAGATTTTCATCCGTTACGACGCCCGACACATTGACCAGCGGTAATATTTCAACACCTCCCCTGAGCTTAAAATCAATAATTGTCGGAGCCGTCGAAACACTGTCTAATATTGTAACAACATCTGCATCAGCAGGATTATCTTTACCGTCATACCACTGGCTTTCATACTTCGGTGTCGGTGAAATAGCACGTATTTTATATTTACCAGGATCAATATTGGAAATCCTATAGTATCCATTTTCGTCTGTTCTTGTCAAATACGAGTAGCAGCCAATATTTGTAATAGATGTATTTGTTGCTTGCAACACTTCAATTATGATATGAGGAATGCCGTTGTCGTTGTTTAATGCTTCAATTACACGACCCTGAACAATACCATTCCCTCCCACAACAGAGACTATGAAGTTCTGGACGGCGACATTGCTCTTGGTTGATGCTGCATATAAATTAATAACGAACCATCCTTTTTCTTGCGGGATCCAATTAACAACTCCCGTTACAGAATCTATCGAAAAACCGTCCGGGACATTCGACCCTGTATAATACCTAATAACCGCTGTTGTATCGGCACTTACTGCAACAGCCGTATAGTTATAAGCAACTCCAACTTGGCCATAACGGGACGGTTCAGAAATGAATTTTATTCTTTTATTAGGATTTAAGGAAAAATCGTTTTGCGCTAAAAGAGGCTGTGCAGAAATTATGAGAATTATAAACAGTGCAACCCCATAAATCCAGTAACTTTTTTTCATTTACTCTCTCCTTGTAAGAATTTTCCTATTTTTTTGTCAGATTTCGCTTAAAAGATGTCGCAATACATGTGCCATCGTAATTATGTAAAAATCAGCGTAAAATGAGTATCCATTTAGCAAGTGCATGCAAAACTTGCACACCAAAGCATATCATGCACGTTAGAAGGGGATAGTAAATGTAAGTTCTGTTCCCCTGGAACCGAATGAATTAGAATTAATTACAAGCGATACATCATGCTGTGCGAGAAGTACATCTACCTCCGATGCTATATAAACAACGGCAAAAGCGACCAATGAAATTGTCTCTGCTTTATAATAGCGATTATAGGTATTGTACTTATCATTGATCTTTGATGGATCAGTTTCGGATAGGTAATCTTTCCTGGCGGAAGATCTGAGAAATTCAAAAACAATTCCAGAGCCCAGTGTTGCAATTCCGGCTCCCATAAATAAACTGCCCGCCCTATTTCTATCCTGATATAACTGTTCCCATCCCGGAAATATAATTGTCCTGTACGAGATAGTTTTATATTTATATGACAACTGTTCACTTGTCAATTTTGCATCCCCGATTACTTCCTTATTATTAGCTTTCTGCTTTTCAGCAATTTCCTTTATTATTTTATTCGATGAAATAAATTGTTCCTGCGACTCTTTAAATACAGCCAGTATTTTGGGAGATGTATAAACAGGATCGAGATTATAATCAGGATTAATTTTCAGCAGGTTAATAAACTGATCTTTTGCCTGTCCTGTTTTTCCCTGTGCAATTAGTGAAAATGCAATATTCTTATAAATCTCAGCACGCACAGAGTCATTCAGCCCCGGGTATTCAAGAAGACGTCTGCCTTCCAGCTCGGTATTCAGATATAATCCGGAATTAAAAAGCGATTCGATAGATTGGAGCAGTATGTGAATTGAGTCATTTTGCGCATACGCATCCCGGTTCAGCAAAATAAATAATGATGATAATAGTATTATATAACGCATGATTATTTCTTCTCGAAGGATATTTGCATTTGCAGTGTATCTTTTGGTTTTATCGTTACATCACGGACAATATCGGCAAAAATATTATTCTTGAAACGTACGGTATATTTCCCAGAAGATAACAGGATCGGTTTCTCAAGAGGTGTAGTGCCTTTATATTGCTCATTTATATATACTTCTGCCCATGGAATAACGATACAGTTCAGAAATCCGGCATCTTCAATAAAGTTCGCACTTATATGCTGCTGCTTATCGGGCTGAACATTTACTACCTGAACAATCGGGTTAAACGACGGGTGGACAAATGTTATCAGATGCTCTCCTGCCGAGAGCATAACCGGACTGCTTATAGGTGTCTCGCCGATAAAGTTATTATCCACATAAACCTTGGCCCAAGGCGTGCTGGTCAGAAAAACAGCACCTGAATCTTCAGGTACAGGAACGGCCGATGTTTTTGAGTATTCTTTTTCCGCCGCCTCTGCGGACTGCTGATAAGAGTCGGATTGGATATAAGAAACCGTATCAGCCGGGACTGCCGGCTGTTCCGGCTTGTAAGATTTATACGTGGTAAAATGGATAAACATAAAAAGAGTTATCATCAGCAGGCTGGCTAGCACAATCAATCCCATTAAAAATAGTGTTCTTTTTTCTCTCTTGTGCAATACGCCCGGCGGATAAATAAATATCTTGGATTCATCCTGTTCCAATGCATATAATGCATCTTTTGATGTGGAATATCTTTTGTTTTTATCCGGTGCTAAAAGGAGTTTTAGAAATTCAACAAACTCGATGGACGATTTCTCCACAAGATGGTCAAGCTCGCCGACTTTAAACGAGATTATTTTCTTCGCACACTCCGCATATGAAGTCCCGTCGAAAAGGCGGTCTCCGGTCAGCACTTCGGTCAGCGTTACGCCCATCGAAAACAGGTCTGTCCGCTGATCAACAACTTCATGTTTTATTTGTTCCGGGGACATATACGCCGGTGTTCCAAGCACCATACCCTGAGCTGTAATAGTCGGCACCGATGCCACATATGCGAGGCCGAAATCTGAAACCTTCAATGTTCCATCCGTCAGTACCAGGATATTTCCGGGTTTGATATCGCGGTGGATAATTTCTTTTTCATGTGCGGCGACAAGACCTCTGAGAGTATGCAGGGCGACTTTTCTTGCATATTTTAACGAACGCGTTGTACCTGTTCCGATCAAGTTCTTCAGCGAAGTGCCTTCGATATATTCCATTACTATCGCCGGAGATCCTTCGTATTCAATCAGTCCGTATACCTGAACAATGTGTTCTGACCGCAGTGCCGCACAGGCCTGAGCTTCCCTGACAAAACGCTGATAGAGGTCATTATCCGCAGCATGGTGTTTATGAAGTACTTTCAGCAGGACATTACGTTTTAATACCGTATCAAATGCACGGTAAACGCTGGTAAAATTACTCTCGCTGATTTTTTCTTCAATATTAAACGGCATCAGTCCTTATTCCATTCTTTAAGACGGTATTGAAGCCAGCGCAGCGAAACGCCTAATTTCTCAGCAGTTCTTCTGCGGTTTCCGTCCAGATCCTCCAACGTCGCCTCTATGATTTGCCGTTCGATTTCTTCAAGCGTCATGGAATTCGGCAATGCCGACTCATGCCGGCTGACATCCAGGACAAGGTCATTTGGAGTCAATTGTGTGCCTCTGCAAAGAACTACCGCACGCTCGATCACATTTTGAAATTCTCTTACATTCCCCTGCCATTGATTTACCAGCATCATCTGCATTGCATCCGGATGAATGCTTTCAACAGGCCGCTTATACATTTTGGCCGAGCGTTTAAGGAAGTGCTCGGCTAAAAGCGGAATATCTTCCTTCCTTTCCCTCAGCGGCGGCAGATGTATATTAACTACGTTCAGCCTGAAGAAAAGATCTTCCCTGAACGCCCCTTTTTTTACTTCGTTTCTCAAATCTTTATTTGTTGCAGCAACAACACGGATATCTGCAGACCGGTTCGCTGTCTCGCCTATTCTGCGGTATTCTTTCTCCTGCAGCAATCGAAGAAGTTTCGATTGAAGAAGGAACGGGAGGTCTGATATCTCATCTAAAAAAAGCGTGCCTCCATCAGCAACCTCGACCAATCCTTTTTTTGCCGTATTGGCACCGGTAAATGCGCCGCGGACATAACCGAACAACTCGCTCTCGATCAAGGTTTCCGGGATCGCCGAACAATTTACGGCCACAAAGGCAAGTCCTTTTCGAGCGCCGTTATCATGAATAGCCCGCGCAATAAGTTCTTTCCCCGTCCCGCTTTCCCCTGTAAGCAGAACTGCCACATCGTTATCCAGTACGCGCTGGACAATTTCCAGTGCTTTTTTCCAGTTATCACTTTTGCCTATAATATTTTCAAAAAGACAAATTGCGCCGGTTTCATTTTTAAGTCTTTCATTCTGGCTCCTGAGTTCTTCATAACGTTTTGCATTTTCTATTGCTATTCCGGCAAGATTTCCGAAGATCGTTAAAAACTTCAATGATTCATCGTTGAATTCTTTCAGCATCGTGCCGCTGTCGAGATATACAGCACCGAATGTCCTTTCCCCAATTTTAAGAGGAACGCATATAATTGACAATATTTTTTGGGCGATAATGCTGGTGGACGATTCGAATCTCTCATCGTTTGGCGCGTCAAATGTCAAAACTGCTTCTCCCGTATTGAGAACACTTATCACAACAGAAGATGAAGCAGCATAGTCATTGCTGGTTTTTTGCGAAGAAAAATTCTTCATGGTTACTACGTCGTACCCGTTCTCTTTATTTGAATCGGCCAGAATTACAAAACCGCGTTCTGCCGACAAATGTGTCATGGCAATCTCAAGCACGCGTTCAAGCAGATCTTCCGGTTCTAGAATAGAATTTATTGATCTTGCTATCTCGTATAGAGTATTAAAATTATCTTTATGTTTTTGTTCCATAATCACTGCACCGTGAACGGTGCTTCTTTTGATCGTGAGTAATTGCCGAAATCGTCAACAACAGAGATAGTCCATACATATTCGCCGGG
>JAFGLB010000106.1 GCA_016928255.1 Bacteroidota bacterium | reverse complement strand
TTTCATACGACCATTTATCAGTATCGAATATTCCAAAACTTAAATCTTTATTTCCGTCACGGGGCTGGCCGATACTTCCGACATTAACCATGAACCGGCGCCCTTTTACTGTAGCGGCGACCCGGCCTTCGGCAGAGAAAACTGCGGGTGCATGCGTATGTCCGATAAAACATATATTCTCCGAAAAACAATGGAATTGGTTTGATGCAGTCACTTCATCGAGAATATATCTCCACTGCTCGGGAAAGCAGGGCGATGCGTGCGCAAAAAAAAGATCTCCTTTTTTAGCGGTAAGAGCAAGCGTTTCAAGGTATGAAACATTCTCTGTGTTTATCTGTTTGAGCGTCCATTCCGCAGCGGTACGGGCATCGTTGTTAAAATGCGACGTTATTTTTATATCAAGGATTGCCTCATCATGGTTGCCCTTTATAACAGTACGGCAGTGCTCCCGCACGAGCGCAACACATTCGTTCGGATTTGCTCCGTAACCGACAATATCGCCAAGGCATATGATTTCATCAATTGATTTTGTTTCGATAAGCTCAAGCGCTTTTGTAAGTGCTTCAAGGTTGGAGTGTATGTCGGAGATGATCGCGTATCTCATTGATTTTTTATAATATAGAAAAACGTAAAATAGAGTGCAACTTGTGTTTTATATTTAAATCGTAAAAATTCCGCCGGTTGTTTACGGTCATTGATTTTAATTGAACTATATGAAAACAGGAAGTATATTGACTGAAAGAAATCCATTCTTTCCGAGTCTTGCCGGATTATGAGAGAAAAAAAAATTATTGCATTTACATCCATTATTGCCGCAGTTTTTTTAACGAGTTTTAAAGTAGTCGTTGGATTATTTACCAACAGTCTGGGAATTCTCTCCGAGGCTGCACATTCCGGACTCGATTTGATGGCGGCTGTCATTACTTTTTTTGCCGTAACGTACGCGGACCGCCCGGCAGACGAGGATCATCAATACGGACACGGAAAACTCGAAAATATCTCCGCATTCATAGAGACAATTCTTCTTGTATTGACCTGCACTTGGATTATCTGGGAAGCCGTAAGCCGTATGATCCATCAAACACATCATGTTGAGGCAAGCATTTGGAGCTTTATCGTGATGGGCACCTCGATTGTAGTAGATATCGGCAGGTCCCGAGCTCTCTACCGTGTTGCCAGAAAATATAACAGCCAGGCCCTGGAAGCGGATGCCCTCCATTTTTCAAGCGATATATATTCTTCTCTTACTGTCATAGCCGGACTGTTCTTTGTCTGGATCGGGTACCCGGTTTTCGATTCTATCGCCGCCATCATAGTAGCACTGCTGGTGCTTTTTGTGAGTTATCGGTTAGGGCGGCGCACGGTCGACGCGCTGATGGACCGGGTTTCGAAGGAACTGACAAAAGAGATTGAAAATGCAATCAGTTCAGTTGACGGGGTGGAAGAAATTCGCAAGCTGCGAATCCGCCCTTCGGGAGCGCATATCTTTGTGGACACGATCGTTGCGATTCGCAGGACTATTCCGTTCCAGAGCGCTCATGCAATAATGGACAACATCGAACGCGCGGTACGCGCTGTCCAGGCAAATGCCGATGTGGTTGTTCATTCCGAACCATTTGAAACAAAAGATGAGACTATTATCGATAAAGTCAGAATGGTTGTGATGGATAAAGGACTGCGGGCGCCTCACAATATTGAGGTGCACCTGACAGAAGGTAAGTATTATATCGATTTTGATGTCGAGTATGAAAAAGGATTATCTTTTACCGACGCACATGATATTTCGTCGGATATTGAGAAGCAGATTAAGAACCAGCTTTCTTCTGTTGGGAAAGTAACAATTCATATGGAAGAATACGAAGCAAATGAACATCCGCTCAGCAATGTAACAAATATTGAAAAAGTACTGTATTCAAAAATATGCTCTGTTGCCAAAAAACAGAAAGGTGTACTATCCTGCAAAGAATTAATACTCCTGCGGGAAGGAAATAAATACAACGCCACATTGACCTGTATTATCGACAAGACCAAAACGCTTGAAGAAGTACACCAGATAATTTCCAGGATCGAAACAGTTCTCTTCCAGCATTTCAAACAGCTAAAACGAATAACCATACACGCAGAACCAAAATAGGCCTTTGACAGCCGGGTCTGCAAGGTAATGGCTGAATTAATCAACAATTCACGTTATGCAGTTTGCAGGAATTATTTAGTAAATATACCTTCATCGCCACGAGCTTTAGCTCGTGGTTTAGGATGTTATAAGTATTATCGGGTTTTAACCCATTTCCAATAATTTTGTTGGGCTAAAGCCCACTCCATTGTATTTATCAAAATCCACGACCTAAAGGTCGTGGCAATTTATCTTCTCCACGCGATATCAGTCTTTAATTTATTTAATGGATCGACCGCTAAAAGGTTCGTCTTTCTAGGTTTTCTGCTGTTTCTTTTTTGCTGCAGGGAAGAGAATATTATTGAGAATAAGCCTGTAGCCGGGAGAGTTCTTATGCAGGTTTAAGTCGGTAGGCGGATCGCCGACAGCATGCTGGTAGTCTTCAGGATCATGCCCGCCGTACCAGGTGAAAGTCCCGCGCCCGAAATTGCCGTGAATATATCTGACCTCTTCTGTTCCTTCGCTTTCGGCAAGAATAGTCACGGTTTTTTTTATCAGGCTTTTACGAAACGCGGTCGTTTGTCCCATGAATCCTTTTATCATATTTACATGATTTTGTGTCAGCATCGTAGGTACAGGGTCGTACTTTGCCGAAAATTCGAATAGTGTAAAATAATCAGTGCCGGGATAACGGATAGCGGGCGGGTCATTCGGCGGTATATCGATATCGGAATACTCGTAGCGCAGCGGATTCATGTCAATCTTAAAATTTTCAAAGGCTAGCGTTTTACTGAAATTCAGTTTCTCCTGCGCATTTCTATCCGGCGGATCGCCGTCGAACATGACATCAACTATATCTGCATTTTCAGCGGCTAGAGCAATATCATAACTGTCGGTTGCCGAACACATGGCAAACATGAATCCACCCATGGCGATGAATTCCTTAATTGAACGCGCTACTGCTTTTTTTTGTTCGGATACCTTTGTATAACCGAGACGTTTCGCTTCGCGTTCGTACAGCATTTGCTGTTCGATATACCATGGTGCGTTTCGGAAACTGCCGTAGAATTTTCCGTACTGGCCTGTAAAATCTTCGTGGTGCAGATGAAGCCAGTCATATTCAATCAGTTTTCCGTTGAGTGCTTCATTGTCCCATACTTTTGTATAACGGATTTCCGCGTACTCCAATGCCATTGTCACGGCGTCGTCCCATGGCCTGGAATTAGGCGGTGCGTATACTGCAATCTTCGGAGCTTTTTCCAGCAAGATCACATCCTGGTTGTTATCTTCACGCTGAACTTCAGCATAAATTAACGCAGCCTCATCGGCGGAGAGCGGTTCGAATAAAACACCCCGAATGCGGCACTCGCGGGCAAGGATTTCACTGTAGTCCATCAAAAAAGAGCCGCCGCGATAGTTTAAAAGCCAGTCGACTTTTCCGTTTTTTTCAAGCAGCCAGAATGCGATTCCGTATGATTTTAAATGGTCGGTTTGCTTTAAGTCCATAGGTATAAGCAGTCTGGTCTGTGCATCAAGTATTGAAGAGCATAAAATGAGTGCAAGTAAGACAATCTTATACCGTAATCGGAAATGCTTGAAAAAACTGTTTGTATTTTGTGTCATCATCATTTACTTTTCAAGTTGCCGAAGAATTATAATCAATTGTTTCGAAATTGAAAACATGTTTTCGTTCCCGTTACCAAATATAATTATTTTTTAAATGCAAATTGACAAACATACGTTGGACAAGGATTTACTGAATGGAATCAAGCTTGACAATTCTAAAGCCTTAAAAGTGCTGTTTGAGAGGTATTATCAGACTCTGTGCTGTTTTGCATTCAGATATTTAAAAGCTGCCGATCTCGCAGAAGAAGCGGTTTCCGATGTATTTCTAAATATCTGGCTAAAAAAGAGAAATATTGAAATAAAAACCAATATAAGAGCTTATTTATACGCGGCTGTCCGAAATCAATCCATTAACTATATTAACCAGAGAAAAATAACTCACGAAAGTATTGATTCAATTGAAAAAAATAATATAATTTCGGAATTACATGCTGATAAATTGATTTTAAACAACGAACTTAGAAATAATATCGATATCTTACTGAAACAGCTTCCGGAAAAAAGAAGAATAATTTTCATTATGAGCCGCATAGACGGTTTTACTTACAAAGAAATTGCGGAAATTCTTTCTATTTCGGTAAATACTGTACAAAATCAAATGGTCGAGGCTGTCAAGTTTCTGTCAAAAAAATCTTTAAATTCCTTTTAAGACTGCTCTTTTTTATTCCCCCTGGCATTTTAAAAAAAAAGAACCATAGGATAGTAGATTGGATTGATAATTCTTGTCTAAGATATAAGGACAAGTTTCCATTTCATTTATGAGGTGATAAAATGAAAGACGAGGAATTTTTTGCGTTAGCAACTAAATATTTATCAAGAGAGGCTTCCTTAAAAGAGAGAGAACATCTTATATCTCTTTTGAAACAAAAAAAGTATTCAGCAACTTTTGACATTATTAAAGAAACATGGCTTAAATCCGGTAAAATTGAACAGCCTGTTGAATTTGACATAAGAAAAGGCATTAATCTGCTTACCGATAAAATCAGGAATCACATTCCGTCATTTCGTTGGGACGAAGAAGAAAAGCATAAGCAATTTTTCTCCTATCGGAATCCATATTTCAGAATTGCAGCATCTATTGCTTTTATTGTATTTACTGCGGCTGTTCTTTTCACGGTAATAAATCTAAAACCTGAGTCAGATTCAATTGTATGGAATGAAAAGAAAACATCGATGGGCGAGCATATTATTTTTAATTTGCTCGACGGAACGCGGATTACGCTTAATGCAGGCAGTAAATTGATGTACCCGGTGCATTTCGGCGAAGAATCGCGTGAAGTCCATCTCGAGGGCGAAGCTTACTTTGAAATAACTCATAGTGATAAAACACCTTTTGTTGTTTATGCAGGGAATGTTAAGGCAATAGATCTCGGTACAAAGTTTAACGTTAAAGCATTCCCCAATGAAAACAATGTCATTGTATCTCTTGAAGAGGGTAAAGTAGAAGTGTCGTTGAAGAAAATTGATACAATGAAAGAAAATGCTGTCCTGCTGCCGGCTCAACAATTGATTTATGACAAGGAAGAGGAATCAAGCAGTATTGATGAGTTTGATATACTGAAAACCACGGGATGGAAAGATAATATTCTGATTTTCGATGACGAACCGTTGTCAGCGGTTCTTGTTTCATTGGAAAGACATTATGGTGTAAAGTTTGAAGTGGCTGATGAATCACTGATTGAAAAGCCGATAAAAGCCGATTTTCGGAATGAGTCATTTTGGACTGTAGTAAAGGTTATTGAAAAGGCAACAGGCTTAAAATATACAATTAGCAAGGAAAATGATGAACTTAATAAAATCGTGTTTTATCAAAAGTAGTCATCTGCAGACAGACATAAAATCTCTCTTTTACTTCATTATCTGTTTAATTCTTTATTGTTCGACTTTTAATTATTTATATGCTTCATATTCTCATGAGGATAATCGTCTTCTGAATGTTAGTGTAAAGATGAATGGAAACAATATTACTCTTGAACAAGTCTTCCAGTCCATCGAGCAGCAAACTGATTTCAAGTTTTTTTATATCAAAGAGGATATGCCTCTAAAAAAAATCATTAAAATATTTGAAGGCGAAAGAACCTTATATGAGACATTGAAAGAAATATCTCAAGAAACGGGCCTGGTTTTTAATGCAATTAACAACCAAATCATCGTAAAAAAAGGCAAAACCGATCAACGAAATGCAGTGGTTCATGGATTTATACGTGATAAAAGCAATGGCGAATCTTTGCCCTTTGTAACTGTTATGATCAGGGAGTTAAAGGTTGGTACGGTTACAAATACGGAAGGATTTTATGTGCTGCCTAAGCTTCCTGAAGGAGTATTCACCGTACAGGTATCGCTGGTTGGATACAAAACCGAAGAATTTGAAATTAATACGAAAGATTCCAGTACTATTACGCATTCGTTGGAGCTGGAAAGCGGATCTTTGGTAGAGAAGGAAGTTGTAGTTATCGGCGACCGGCTTGAACTGCAACAAAAGACACAGACCAGTTATCTTACAGTAAAAGGGCCCGAGTTGAATAGCGTCCCGTCCATAGGTGAAGCAGATTTATTTAGAACACTTCAGGTAATGCCGGGTGTTAAAGCAGTTTCAGAAATTTCAAGCGGCTTATATATCCGCGGCGGTTCAGCAGATCAGAATTTAATTCTTTTAGACGGAACGGTTGTGTACAATCCGTCGCACTTATTCGGCTTTTTCAGCACATTCAACAGCGATGCAATAAAAAATGTTGAACTGTCTAAAGGAGGATATCCGGCAGAATTTGGCGGCCGGTTATCATCAGTATTGAATGTGACGAATATCGATGGAGATCGTGTAAAATTCCATGGAAAAGGATCGATCAGCTTAATAAGTTCTCGTTTAACTGCAGAAGGTCCGATAGGTAATGGTTCGTTTTTTCTTTCAGGCCGGAGAACATATATTGATCAAATTGTGAAATTAGCCGGCAGGGATAAAGGCAGCAATGCATTGCCGTTGTATTACTTTTACGATTCAAACGGAAAAATTAATCAGGATGTCGGCGAAAGCGATAAAGTTTCCATTGTCGGATTTATCGGCAGGGACAACCTATCTTATGATATTGATAAGGGTAGGCTGAATATGGATATGAACTGGGGCAATGCAACACTTTCGACCAAGTGGACACATATTTTCAATCCTACTGTATTTTCAAATTTCTATGCAACCTACAGCGATTATTCAGCCAGAACAACGATTATGCTTGGCAGCGTTAAAAGCACTCAGGAAAACGGCATAAGAGATATTTCGATAAAAGGGGATATAAATTTTTATCCAACAAACGATCACTTGGTAAAATTTGGATTCTGGTGGTCGCAATATAGGATAACCTACAATGATAAATTTGGGGGTGATGAATTCTATAATTATTTAACACGCCCGAGTCAACTGTCATTCTATTTACAGGATGAATGGAAAATGTCGCCGTTGTTGACAATTCAAGGTGGCGCAAGAGCAGAATATCAGACGTTAACGCACTCAACAACGATCGGCCCGCGTTTATCGGCCCGGTACTTTCTATCGGAGAATTTGACAATAAAAGCTGCTACCGGTGTCTATTATCAATATCTTAATGCAATACCAGTCGAGGGTAACAGCGGATTTTCTCCATTCGATATTTGGATACCTATGAATGAAAAAATGGTCCCAAGCCGATCAATTGATCTTGTTTTAAGCCTTGAAGCAGAACCGATTGAACATCATTCCTTTTCAATAGAAGGGTATTATAAAACATATAGAGATGTCTTGCACTGGATAGACGTAACTACCGAGGTAGAAAATGTGAATGAATTGTTTTATGTCGGAAAGGGACGTGCATTTGGGGCAGAGTTGTTTTTTCAAAAGCGCGTTGGTGCACTGACCGGCTCTGTAGGTTATACACTTGCCTGGACTTACAGAAAATTTGCTGAATTAAATAAAGGGAATGAATTTATGCCTAGGTTTGATCGAAGGCACTCCCTGTCAATTGTCGGTAATTATGATATTGATGAGAAATGGCAGGTTGGCGCTGTTTTTACATATTCAAGCGGGCAGTCGTTCACCAGCGGGATAGGACGTTATATGATTCGAACAACAATCGGCCCTGTAGATCATATTTTGCCCGGATCTCTTTATAACCATCGTTTACCATCCTATCATCGATTAGATTTGAGCGTTACAAAAAAAATGACATTCTTTGGATTAAATGGAAGCTGGTTTGTGCAAATTTATAACATATACAATAAGGATAATGTCTGGTTCCGTGATTTCGATACGCAAAAGAATCCGACAGAAATTACAGATTTTGGTTTATTACCGCTTATCCCGACTTTTGGTATTAACGTAGAATTTTAAATCGTAAAGGTAAATTTATGAAATATGCTTTGTTCTTTTCTGCACTGATTTTGATTTTTCTATTTATATCCGGATGTGAAGAACCGGTGAAGGTTGAGGAAAAACCGCATCAGCTTGTTGTAAGTGCTTTTTTGGCAGCAGGAGAAAGAATTGACTCGGTTTTTATTTCACAAATAGGAGATATTCTTTCCTTATACGATCCAAATTCTGCAGCAGTTCAAAATGCGAATGTGACTATTACCCTGATCGAACCGAACAATAGCACCGGAAATATCACTTATACTCTTAACCATGACGGAGAGATGCCAGGCAGGTATTATTCATCAGCTGTGGTGCAGCCGATGGCTACGTACTTGTTAAAGGTCGAGGCACCGGGATTCCCAACAGTAACCGGTTCGACCAGCGTTCCGGATACTTTTAGTATTACAAATACAGAATCCTTCCCCGATACTCTTGTTTTCGATTCTGATTCGCCCGAAAAGTATATCAAATGGACAGCAAGCCGGAATCATGCAGGATATATTTGCCGGGTATCAAATCTGGAAAAAGAGACACAGAAGATACCCAGAGATTATTCGGAAGATGACATAGAACCGACCAAAACAGTTGGCTTTTTTAATACACCGAATAATTCCAGTGCAGAACTTCCCTGGTTATTAATCAACTATTACGGCAGAACGCAGTTCGCCGTTGAAGCCATAGATGAAAACTATTTGAATTATCTCGAACAGGTGAGTGTCATGGATAGCTACGATCTTCGTGAGATTCATTACTCCCTGCAGGGCGGTCTGGGAGTATTTGGTTCTTATGCCCGGGCAAATAGAAGTCCGATAACTGTGATTAAACCATGAATAATTTAGATAGAAAAGAGGCAATCCTATTGAATTCTTATTGCATAAATTATGTGGCATTCTTGATTCCGTTACTCTTAATATATGCCATCGCATTTAATAGCATAATACGCTTCTTCATCGGCGGATGAGTGGAAAATAGCTCTGCCCAAAAGCCTTCTTTTTCATTTACTGCTTTCCCGATCGGATCTACTACGCAGAGGTGAGCAATACCGCGTTTGATTGATGCAGTCGGCTCCGATGCATTTTCAAGTTTCTGCAGTGCTTTGGCAAGTGCAACCGGATTGCGTGTAAGCTCGGCAGCAGAAGCATCGGCAAGATACTCGCGTTTGCGCGAAATCATCATTGCCATCAATCGGGTAATAATTGGCGCAAGTATTAATGTAATCACCCATAGAATCAATACAACAAGGCCCAGTGAATTTTTATTTTTTGATTTACCGACTTTTCCGCCAAATCCGTACCGCATTCCGCGGAGTGCAACGTCAGACAGCAGGACAATTGCGCCTACAAAAGCGGCCACGATTGTCATCAATCGGATATCATGATAGCGGATGTGGCTCATTTCGTGGGCAACCACACCCTGCAGTTCTTCGCGGTTAAGCATTGAAAGAAGTCCCTGAGTAACTGCAACATAGCTGTGCTGGGGATCTTTTCCGGTAGCAAATGCATTCGGATCGTTATCGGGAATAATATATACCTTCGGCATGGGCAGTCCGGATGCAAGCGACATTTCTTTCACAACATTGAGAAGCTGCTGATGGTCGGTGTTCTGCCGGTCGGCCGGGATCGCTTTTGTGGATTGTAGCACTACAGAAGCGCCCTGCTGAAGAGTCGAATACGCAAATATGATACTGAAGACAATCGCACAAATCGTGACGATGGGAAAACTAAACAAACCGTCGTCGAATACGCCGAGATAAAAATAATCGAAACCCAGTCCCAGAAATGCAAACAATAAAACAACCGCAGACATAACAAACCAGGTCATCCGGCGGTTGTATGCCTGCTGTTCAATTATATTGCGCGATTGCTGGAGGATTGGCTCAGCCATGGATCGATTCTTTTGTTATGCAGGATCCTTTTAGAAAAAGAATCCTGCTATAACCGTATAAGTTCATTTTTTTATGGATAAATCGACTTTTGGCACTTCGCGCTCTGCCGCATTCTCTATCTGGAATAGAGGAGACAGCTCAAAGCCCAGCGCCGATGCAAACAGGTTGGTCGGGAATTTTTCCAGTTTTGTATTATAAGTAGTAGTTATATCATTATAGAACTGGCGTGCGAACGTAATCTGGTTTTCGGTCGTTGTCAATTCTTCCATGAGCTGTTTTACCTGCTCGTTGGATTTTAGATTAGGATAATTTTCCACTACGGCCAGAAGCTTTGAAAGCGCAGATGAAAGCATCTCTTCCTTTGCTATGCTGTCGGAAATCCCTTTTGCATTGATTGCCGCAGCACGCGCCTGGACAACGCTTTCGAGCGTGCTTTTCTCGAATTCCATCTGCCCTTTGACTGCATTAACCAGATTCGGTATTAGATCATGCCGGCGCTTCAGCTGTACGTCGATTTGTCTCCATGCATTACGTACCTGGTTGCGGACGCTTATAAGCGAATTGTAAATACCGATAACAACAAAAAAGAGAAGAATAATTATTGCGGCGATAATATAGAATAGCATGATGCCCTCCGGTAATAGTATGATAAAATAATTTCAAGCAATATAATATTTTGTTTTATGGCATAAATTAACCTATCTGAATTGTATTGAAATTTCTTTTTCTGTCTCAAATTTGATGCCGGGAATATCTTTAAACAGCTTTTTTGCTTCTTCCATCGATTTCGGTTTTTGCTTTGAGATCTCCTTGAATTTTTCCCTGTCGCGGATTAGTTTTTCAAAGTCCATTTCCATTAGTGTTATACGATTATTATCAACAAAAGCTGCATTTGTTTTAAGTATTTTTCCATTCACCTCCGCAGCAATGGACACCCGCAATCCCTTCATCATCTCCATCATCATTTCCATGCCGGATGTATCGTCAGCTGCTTCCTGCGGTTCATCAGCATCGACAAATTCCGAGTCGGGTGTAAAAGAGGCGTCAGGCTGCCTGATTATCAGTACCGGTTCTTTCCCGGTTTTAAACGAAAACGTTACCGGCTCCTTGGGAGCCTTTGATTCACCGTCGCTGGGCAACGGGGCTTTATCCGAAGGATTCTGATTAATCTTTAATTTATTAATATCCTTAAATGAATAATAAGCAATGTAGCCCTCTCTATCCTTATCTGAAACAGGTTTTGTATACATAAAGTAAACACCCTCTCCCATCTCTGCTGCATCTTTAATAAGTTTTTTCTTGTCGATAAGGCTGAACTTTTTATTGTTGTTTTCACCAAAGCTCTCCGATAACTCCTCCATCTGCTGCACAAGAGCTTTATTCATGAGAATGGTTTGCTCGACAGTACCGCTGCCGTCGCGGTTAACCTTAACCAGAACACCGACTTCAAAGCAGCCTGCCAAGAACAAAGAAGTTAAGAGCAGAATAAAAATGTTTTTCATGTGTCCTCCTCAAATATTACTCTTTTATCATTCCCGCATGTCTTTGACGGCCTGCCTGCCGCAGGCAGGGAATCTTATATCTTAATTTATAGTGCCGGCATCATTTCCGAAAATCTTTCCTTTGTACCTTTGATAAATATACGAAACTGTAAGCAGAATAATACCAAGTCCTGCAAAAGAGTAAATACGGTACAGGGTCTCCAAATAAGACAGATCGTAAATGAATATTTTAAGAATGGTGAATCCGAACAGCACGAAAGCAAAAATCCGGAAAATCCTTAAAGACCGCCAGAAACCAAACGCCATCAGGGCAAAAGAATAGACAAGCCAGATACCGGAAAGTATAAGCTGAGTTAGATTATTTATATGTCTGAGTTCGTCCCCCGTTATTCCTTCTTCTGCAATTTGTTTTTTAAAATAATCCATCGTTTCGCCGGTTAAAAGCACAAAAATCAAAACTACAATACCGACCTGAAGGGCGTTTAATATTTTGGGAATATAAACAGCCTCATTGCGATTGAATTTAACCAATCTGTAATGTGCAAACAATCCGGCAATTATTAAGAGTATTGATAATGTGCGGATATTAAACAGCAGGGTATAGTCTGTAATTGGTATAAATCCCATGCCGCAGATTATTCCCATGTAGACACATAAAAAAAGAATAATAAATCCTGAAATCATTACCGGCATATTTTTGTTTTTAATTGAAATACAGATAAGCGGAATAGAGATAAGGCACCAGATAACCGCCAGAAACAGCATGCGCAGATACTGAATGTATTGATGTCCGGATGCAGCTTCATTTGACAATTTCAAATCGAAGAAATCAATCGTTTCAACAGTTATCAGCGTGAATAACGCAGCACACCAGGATGAATGAAGCACCGCTGAAAATATTCTGCCTTTTTCCTCGGAGTCCTTTAAGAGCCACGCACTTAAACCGAATGCAATCACCATGACCGCGAGAGCCAGGCACCGTTCGTTAAAAAGCAGCGTGAATTGTTCGACCGGATAATAGGAAAATGCCCCCTCTGTGTATAAGAATTTTAATACGGTGAATATAAAAAGGACGGCGGCAGACAAATAGATAAATCTTTTTTTCCAGCTTGCGCCGCACCAGACAAGCAATGCAATTTCAATGGACCAGAAGATTATCGTTATAAAATCCTCGAATTGAATGGATGTGGCAATCACGGCAAGAGCAATGGCGGAAAGCGTGAAGCGTATTGCTGCAGTCTGACCCGCGGCTGTATGTTCGTGATGCAGCAAGCAGGATATAAAGTAAATGCAAGCGAGTAAAAGTGTAATACTCCCCATCCATGAATGATAATCCTGGTCAATTAAAACATAAAGCATTATGAAGAAACACAAGAGATTCATTCCGGCTGTGATATGCTGTACCGTATTTGTTTTTTCTTTCAGGCGAAGCCTGGCAAAATCAAGGCCGAAAAACAGCGCCCAGAAAAGCGTAATAAAGAAGACCGTAATTGTCAGGTCTGAATTTTTATAGAAATCAAAATACCAGGCAAAGAATAATATCCAGGTTCCGGCAAATGTCAGAGGTTCAATAATACTCCATTCTTTTTTTGCTAAGACTATTGCAAGGAGCCCGACATCCAGAAGAGCGATGTAGGTGAAAAGTCCGGTCTCGTTGGGCACGCCGGTACTCAGCAGGATCGGTGTAAGGAAACCGCCTGCCCAGCCGAGAATTCCGACTGCAAGAGAGCTGTAGTAAAGTCCGACCGCAAGCGATAAAGCCGTTACAACCGACATTAAAATAAAGGCAATCCATTGCGGAACCAGGGCATAGAAATTAAATGACGCATAGACGGACAGGTAAAGGATAGAAATGCCGGCGCCTAATAATCCCTGTGCAAATATCAGGTATCCTTTTTTATGAGATCGATAAGCAAGACCGAGGCAAAATAATCCGGCCAGTGCGCCGATTATTACACGCACGGTTTCTGATATCCAGTTATTATCGAAGGCATGTTTCAAGAAGAATCCCAAACCTATAATCAATGCGAGCGCACCGATGCGGTTGAGCAGTTTACCGCCTATAAATGATTCCCATTCCTCACGCGTGCGCGATTTTGGTACAACAGGTTCGTTAACAGTTTGTTTTACTGTTTGGACCGGAGCTGTCGGCGCTTGTCCGGTCAGGGTTATGTCAACTGCATGTTTCACCTTAATAGGTTCGGAAACAGGTTCTTCCTTTTTTGTGACATCCTTTTGAAGTTTATTTTCAAGATTTTGTAAACGCTCATTGATTTTATTTAGTTGAGACAACTGCTTTTCGAGGCCGGAGATTCTTTCGCGGAGTTTTCTGGAATTCAGAAAAGATACAATGAGCAGAATAATAACGCCGATTGAGAGCAGAAAAAGAGACCCCATAATTTATCCTTCATTATGAAAATGGAATAAACCGGATTCAGTAAAGTATAAGAAATGTTTTTTTGTGATGGTAGCGGTTAAAGATGTATTAATACTGTCCGTTTATGCGATAAAGAAGAGCAGGCAAATCTTCCGTGCTTAATGAAGATTTATTTTTCCAATCTTACACCGGCATTAAATCTGTGCAGTATCTGGCTTAGATCCTCAACACCTTTTGAGCACTGGATAAGCTTTCCCCTGTGTTCCATCAGGATATTTGCCCTTCCTCTGAGGCAGTAGGGAGAAGACATTACATCGCCGTATGCGCCGGCATCGAGAATTCCCAGAATATCACCTTCTCTTATTTCGGGAATTTCTCTGGGCTTGTCCTGTGTAAAAGTATCACCGGTTTCGCAGACGTTGCCGTCAACAGCGTATATATTCGGCTGTCCGTCCGGATTGGAAATATTTATAATTTCATGATATGCATGATACAGCTTGGGCCTTATCAGTGTTCCCATGCTGGCATCGGTAAAGGCATGAAGAATGCCGTTTTTTTCCTCGACCGTATTTACCCTGGTTAGAAGGACAGTCGAATCGCCGACCAGGCTTCTGCCCGGTTCGGTTATTAATTTTTGTATCTTTACTCCGCTCCGTGACAGTTCTTCGCTGATTATTTTTGCATAAGTATCGAAAGGAAAAGATTCCTGGGATTCGCGGTATCTTATACCGGGTCCCCCGCCGACATCGAGGTTAAGGTTTGAAAAACCATGTCCCGATAGCTCTTTCATTACTTCCAGAGTGTTATGAAGAGCGATTTTAAAGCTGTGGACATCGTTGCCGAGCCAGCCGGAGCCGATATGTATATGCAGTGTATCCGGATGAAAACCGTAGTCGCGTGCAGTTTTAAATACTGCGGCAATCTTTTCCTGCTCTATTCCGAATTTGATCGGCACTCCGTCGTCATTCCTTATACCGGCAGTGATCACATCGGGATTATGGCCTGCGCCGACGCTCGGATTCAGTCTTATCGAAAGATTTAATCCATGAATATTCCATTCGTCCCTGTGTTCTCCGAGTTTCTTCAGCTGCGAAATGGAATCGATATTGATTTTGTAATTTCCAAATTTTACAAGCTGCTCAAGATCGTCTTTGGAAACCGAAGTGCCTGTAAACATAATTCTATTTTTCGGAATTCCGCGCTGTTCTGTCAGAACAGCTTCGTTTGGCGAAACTACATCCGCACCGAGTCCCAGCAGTGCAATCAGGTCAAGTATTTGCGGGCAGTAGTTTGCTTTTACGGCGTAGTTTATCTCTACTTCGCCTGTATAGTTTTTGGCAAAAGCTTCTCTGATAAGCCGGGTTCTGTCTTCTATCCTTTTGCCGTGTGTAAAGTACAGGGGAGTCGGGTATCGCTTTGCCAGGTCTTCGAGGTTATAATCCTTGAATGAGCGCGACCATACTTTATTATCCCTAACGTCAAAACCCTTGAAAAACCACCAATATTGCTTTTGTGTCATATATGCCTTGTTTGCGTTTGCAGATTTTTACAGATGGCAGCAATTAATTGACAATAATATAGCTTAATATGTCTGCATAGACAATTCAGGCAGTATAATTGTCAACCGACGTTTCTTAATATTAAAAATCCGGATGCGATTATTAAAGCGCCGCCCACCAGTTTTTGCATAAGCCTCTCGTCCGAAAATATCTTTCCGCCGAAGAATGAAGCGTACAGGATAGAAGTGCGTTTTACAGCCAGCACCAGGGCAATCGGCGCCAGAAGAGCCGCTCCCAGCTGGGTGAACCGATAGGCAACGGTTAAAAATGCCGCAATAAGTATAAATATACTCTGATCCACACTTTTCCGGAAAATTTCTTTAAAAGACATCTTGCGGACAAATATCAAGAGTCCGAATATCAGACAGTAAATTATATGCTGATAAAAAAGAATTATTAGCGGATCTGTTTTATAACTGCTGAGCAGTGATTTGTCTGCTATCGATGAAACAGCAAATAATAAGACAGCGCCGAAGATGTAAAAATATTTGCTTCTTGAGAAGAGATTTTTAAGCGGCTGGAATATCTTTTGTGCGGGCCGTTTTTCAAGCATATAAGTGCCTGCGACCATAAGTCCGATTCCAAACCACTCGGTGTATTGAAGCGTTTCGCCCAATACCGGCAGTGCAAACAATGCGGTCACTGCAGGCGTGGTACCGAGAAGCGGAAGCGCACTGCTTATCTGGTTGTGTTCGAGAGACATCATCACAAGTAAAAAAGCAATTCCGCTCAGAATGCTCTTGACAATTATTATAATTAACGATTCGAGTGAGACGGATGTGACATCGATAAATAACAGAATAATAAACGACAGAGCAAGAATTCCTGATGATACAAGGAATGAGAACTCAAGCGCATGCAGCCGGAACAGTATCTTTTTTTGGATAATTGCGGCGGCTGCGGACAGCAGTGCAGAAAATGTTGCCAGAAGGAACCAATTCATATTTTATGTTTTCCAAATATTAGATGGCCATTGTCGCATTAAGATAAAAATTTCTTCCCGGCTCATCTTTTAATAGACCGCGCAATGTGGACAAATGATTCTGATAAGCTTTGTTAAAAAGATTTTTTATACCGGTGCGAATTATAATAGAACACTGCCCGATCGTTAACGGGGGAGTGATGAAACCGGCTTCAAAAACAGCATAGCCGGCTGTGAACTTTTCACCTGCGGCAAGATTGTTTTGTGCAGCGGCCGCAGAGCATATAAAACTTAATGTACCGGCATCCTTAACAGATCCGTTTATTTCTATCATTCCCATCAGCGGTGCAATTTGCGGCAGGTTGGTGTTATTGTGTGTATCTTCTCCGCGCAGGTACGAAATCCAGGCTTTAAGTCCCGACCATGATGAAAGTTTCTTTTCCGCCGAGATTTCATATCCGTACAGTCGGGCTTCTCCGATATTGGCGCTGATTAAAGCGGAACGCCCATTGAACAGGCCGGGTATTCCCTGGATGCGGTTTCTCAGCTCGTTTGTAAAAAAATCCGCCTGAAATTTAAATCCTTCAATGTGATATCTTAGTCCCGTGTTAATCGAAACACTTCTTTCAGGCAGAAGGTCTGGATTTCCAACCTGAATGTTTCCCTTGCCAAGATCCAAATATTGATAACGCTCCTCAAGTGAAGGGGAACGGAACGCGGTTGCAGCCAGAAATACAATATCAAAAGAGCTGCACAGTTTATATTGTGCACCGCAGCTTACACTCCATGATTTGTTACGAGCCGAACCGTTTTGCCACAAAATGGTTGAATCGATATTATTGGTTCTTAATACTCCGGCTGTTATAGAGTATTCCGGATTGTATACCTCATCATTCTTGATACGAATCCAGTCGTATCTTGCTCCCGCTGTTACCGTCAGGTTCTCAGCATCTACGGTCCATTCATCCTGTGCATACAATCCTCCGCTGAAATATGTTGAATGAGGGATCGGCCGTTCGCCGATGAGTATATTTCTGTTAAGCAATGATTTTTCACGCCGGCTGTCCAGTTCGCGCTGCCAGGCATCTGCACCGATAACAAGTAAATGGCCTGCTGCGGGAATGATGCTCACTTCTATTTGAGCGCTGTTTGTTGTGTGGACGGCATGGGGAGTTATTCTCAATGTATCACCCTGCCTGATTTCAACTTTACGGTCGATTACCTGGCGCGAGGTGCGGACAATAAGATTCGGCATATAAGCCGAAATATGCGGTATTTTGTAATCCGCGCTGTAAAGTTCTCTTCTTGCAAGTAAATAGCGTACGTCTGCGTTTGCGCCGAATGCGGAACCCCCGGGTATTCCGGTATCATCCGCCTGTGATCTCTGGTAGGATAAAAAGAGAGCCTGTTCGCCGACGGTTTTTATTCCGACTGTACCAAGAATACTGAAATCGTTGTAATGTGAGTTTGCAAGCATGCCTCCCGGCGTCGATGTGTTGCCTGCAGTACGGTACCCGCCGCTGATTCTTGCAGCGAATAAATTTGAAGATCCTTCCAGAGCAAGGTGGTGAGATATGCCTCCGTCAACGCCGGTTAAACCGCTTGTCAGATCGGCGTTAATCCGGAGAACATCTGTAAATGAAGGGCGTTTTGTAACAAAATGTACAACTCCCCCGAGAGCCCCCGTGCCGTATAATACCGACCCTGAAGTTTTTATTGTTTCCACCCGCTCCAGGTCGTTAGCATTGAGAAGAGATAGTGCGCCGGCGATATCGTTTGCGGTTTCAATTCTAGCATTATCTATGAGGGATATGATATTGGAGCGGCTCATCCCGCGTATGGACACTGCGGTTTCCCATATTCCGTCGCGGACGAGAGAAATACCGGGATCCTTAGTCAATGCTTCCGAGATTGTCGCTGCACGCGTAATTGATAACTGTTCACTGCTGACTGTATTCAGGGGAAATAAATTATTTTTTACAGACGAGTATGTGCGAGTACTGCGTATAATTACTTCGTCAGAGGGAAAAATTGCCGGGTGCATCTCTATAATAATAGTATCGTTCATGCCCGGCGTCAGTATGATTGTACGTTCAATGCCGGCGAAAGCAATATGCCGGACAGAGATTGAAAAGCGGCCCGGGCCCAGCCGGTCGAAAATGAACCTGCCGTTGTCGTCGGAATTTTTCTGCTGTCCTGTTTCCATCAATACTATCAATGCTCTGGAAATCGGATGCCGTGTAGCCGCGTCTATTACCTTTCCTGCAAGATTAGCATCCTGCGAATAAATCCTCAGCATTGGAAATATCAAAAGAAAAATAACAAGCCAGAAACACCGTAATCGTTTCTTAATAATCATATAGAGCAGTAATTCGGGAATTTATGTGATGATAAAAGTCTGTCTTAAAAGTAAATTTACTGATATATCGCATGGATTGCAATGAACTCGCATAATCATTAGGGAGCTATTTTAAGATTCCCGATAGAAGTCCGTTCTGTTGCACAGAACGAGATCTCGTCTCGTTTTATCAAAACGAGACGGACATTCGGGAATG
>JAFGLB010000105.1 GCA_016928255.1 Bacteroidota bacterium | reverse complement strand
TTGCGGAAAAAATGGGAAAAAGAAAACAAGCCGGCGCTTAATATGAGAATCGGAATTAATACAGGCACTGTGATTGTAGGCAATATGGGGGGCAAAGAGCGGTTTGATTATACGGTTATTGGCGATACCGTGAACCTGGCATCGAGGCTTGAAGGTGCGAACAAGACTTACAAGTCAAATATTATGATCAGCGAGTCCACATACGCACACGTAAAGGATAGAGTGATTGTGCGTGAACTGGATCTGATACAGGTGATAGGCAAGAATGAACCGGTCAAAGTATACGAATTGCTGTGTACGACAAAAGCAGAAATGAGCGCCAACAGGAGGCAGTCGCTTGAGCTGTATCATGAAGGATTAAAACTTTACCGCGAGCGCAAGTGGGACGAAGCAAATGCTTACATGCAGCAAGCGTATTCGTTAGATGAAACCTGCTACGCGGCGCAGATTTATTCCGAACGCGCGAGCCTTTACAAACTGACACCTCCGCCGCAGGACTGGAACGGCGTCTTTATTATGACATCGAAGTAAATAAATTACCAACCTTGTCAAGGTTTTAAACCTTGACAAGGTTTACAGGGAAAGCCGATGCATCATTGTGATTCAAAAAAATATCTAATTGCATTTTTTTTTGTAATCATAATTATTCCAACTGACCTTATTTATTCTCAAGAAAAAATCGCAAAAACGGCAGGAGGACAAATAGTAGTTCTCAAAGAGAATGGTACCTGGGAAGTAAAAAACAATGTTCAACTGCAGGATAATAAAGCAGTTACGGACGATGGACAGCTTGTCCTTTTAGCGAGAGACAGAAGATGGTTTTCGACAAATACTATTGCGCCGCCTCCTTTAAAACATCAAGAATCAAATCAATATGTTGAAGAAGCAAACAATTCGCCTAATGACCTGCTGAAAATTAATTATTCTAGTAAATCGACCAGCGGCATCACCTGCGTGTTTGTACCCGGAAGAACAAAGAGTGACTTTGCGAAATCGAAGCCGCTGATGCTGCTGCTTGATCCGCATGGCAATGCCGGAGATATTGTTGCACGCTGGAAGAATGCAGCCAACCGCTTTGGATGGATTATTGCCTCTACTCCGTCGATTACAAATGAGACTCCCGGTAACCAGGATATGCTGCACCTGCTGGCACTACTGGATGCAGTCGCAGCAAAGTGGAACATAGAAAAGCATTCGGTAATTCTTGGAGGATTCTCTGGCGGAGCTTGCAGAGCCTATGGCAATGTACTTGAACGTCCTGATCTTTTCCGGGGAGCCATTGTGGAATGCGGACATATGAGACCATTTCGAGAATTTCAGGGTCAGATCCGTCCCGGGTCAATATTTTATCTGGCAAGCCGGACGAATGACTATAATCTTTCAGCAACACGCACACTTGCAAAAGCTCTTGAGGACCGCGGCGAAACGGTAAAAATTGCTGTGCTGCCCGGCGGTCATGAACCGCTCTTAAGTGAAGATACAGCCGATGCGCTGGGATGGATGGATTCTATGATCAGGTAGAATGAATTTAAGATGGTGCACACTTCTGAAAGCTGCCTTAAATTCCTCCGGGTATGTAATAACCGATCTGCTTGTCCCTGAAAGTCACAATTATCGAATCTTTTGTCACCGCTTCTACAATGGATGCTACTGTATCCTTTATTGCGTTTGAATAGAACGTAAGTAATAATCCGCGTTCATTCCGTTCCATTTGTGTATGCACGGCAGATGCATCTGCAGTTCTTAGCGATGCAGGCAGGTCTTCTATGTTGCCGCGCCGTACTTGGATATTCTTTAACAGGCGCCGCTTTCTCGAACTGAATGCGGATCTTGTTTTTTTTACGGGTGCTTCCTGTTCTGCTATTTTTACCTCTGCGATAGCAGTCGGCGATTCTCTGGAAGCAGCTGCCTTTCCGCTCACATTTGCCAGACTGTCGGTTCCAATTCGTGCTAATCTGGTATCTTCAGATTTAGCACTTAATCCTTTCTGAGGTTCGGCAACTGAAGCTGTGCTTGCCGGTGCAGTTTTTTGTTTTATGTTTTCTAATTCCTTGTCGTATGATGCAATATATTCATTATCTGCCGGTGAAGAAGGGCTGTCCAGTTTGGATTCAATTTTTCCTCTGCTGTCGGTTTTATCAGGCAATTCATTATTTTGCATTATTGTTTCAGAACGTATTTCATCTGCGAAAGCAATGCTCTCGCCGGATTCCGGGATATCACTAACTTCGATAATTCTGCCGATGATCCATAAAGGCCGCATGCCGGGTTCAGTTTCTTTCGGCTCACTCAGGACAATTTCGATGGAATCGGATTTTTGCGGTTTAAAATCAAAAAGCCACCGGGTGGCGAAAACACCGCCCAACATAATTACAACAGCAGCTGCAATGCTTGCAGCATTAATCCACTCAAACCGTCTTCTCTGATCCCGGCGGAGGCGCAGTTTAAGTCTCTGTTTCATTTCCGAGCGGCCGTATCTTCGTATGCCTTCAAGAATTTCCCTTTCTTCCTGCACACGTTTCCGGCAGTCGGCACAGGTCTCAAGATGATTGGCAAGAACTAATTTTTCTTTTTCATCTATTTTATTCAGAACATACGCCGCCAATTTTTCTTCGTTCAACGTCCAATGCTTTGAAAGATCATTGTTCATTGTGCACCTCCAAGCGCTTTTTTAACAAGTTTTTCCAGCGCTTTTTTACATTGATATTTCTTGGATTTGATCGTATCAGCATTGGCAAATCCGAGTTTTACAGCAATTTCTTCCATTGACTGTTCTTCCCAATAATAAAGCAGAAGAATATCCCGGCATGGATTCCCGATATTCTCCATTGCCTGTTCAACTGCAAGAACGCGTTCGTTTTCTTCCATTTCTTCGAATGGAGAGGAATTCCCGTCCGGTATTTCGAATGCTTCGCCGTCTGAATGAATTTCCCGCCGTTGACGTGCAAGCTTTCTGAACCATATATTCTTTGCCGTTGCATAAATAAACGTGCTCAGTTTTGCCTGGTATTCAAAAGTTCCCTTTTGCACCCGTTCCCAGAGCACTATCAGCGATTCCTGCAGTACATCCTCCGCGTCATCCTCGGTGCCGTTATTACGGATTACCAGCGATGATACAGACCTGCGATTCTTATAAAACAGCTCTTCAAGTGCGTTGTCGCTGCTCTTTCGCAGGGCATCCAGTATTTTTGCATCTTCATTTAAAAAGAACAGCCGAGCCTGCATTTACCTTTTGCCTGTTTATGTAATATATCAGTAGAAAGTGAATGGAGAATACATCAAGATGATACAAATAAAC
>JAFGLB010000104.1 GCA_016928255.1 Bacteroidota bacterium | reverse complement strand
TTCCGCTCCACTTAATGAAAATCTGTTAGTTAAAAGTATTACAGGTTTCAAAAATTGTTCTGGCCCATTGGGTTCAACATACCAATATATTGGTGATGTAAAATCGTTGTGATTATCATTATTTCTAATAAAGGAAGTTTGATAAAGTCTCTTTTTATCAGCAAATCTATCTGCAATTGCTTTTACCAATATATCATCACCGCCATAATTTTCTCTAACATCCACAACAATACCCTTGGCATATTTAAATTGTTGAATAATAGCATCTATTTCATTTTCGCAATCATCATAATCGGTAAAATGCTGAATGTGAAAATATCCAATTGAATCAGTTAACCAACCTGAAAATATTCCACACTGATGCCATTGAAAATTACTATTAAGATATTTTTCTTGCAATAAAGTAAAAGGATCAACCATTATTATTTCACCCAACAAACCTGAACGATATTTGCGGTTTAATGATTTTGAACGCAACCAAACATGATTATCATTTAAATGTCCAAGTAGTTCAGACATTATATCAAATAGTTCAACTTCTGTAGTTTTTGCATTAACTTTAGGTCTATATATATTATACAGAGCGTCCCAATCTATATTCTTAACTTCAAATAATGCATAGTTCCTGTCATAAGTTTTCCATAAATATTCAAAGTTTAATTCCGGGTCATTTTTGTCTTGAGCAAATCCAACGTTAATATTCAATATTGTTATCAATGCAATAGTTAAAAGTTGTTTTAATTTCATAATGATGTCCTATTTATTATAAGTTTCAAGTGCAATTGGGCATAACGGTTTGCATAAAAATGACGTTCCGTTGCGAACTCCCACGAAACAATTTTCGTGAGCAACGGAATGTTTTACACTGCGAAACGTCAGACTTCATCATATTAAACACTAGACTCATTTTTATGCGTGTTAGGTGCAGTGCAGCCTTTCGTGGCCAAAGATTACTTGTGTTTCTTTTTCAATTTATCGAGTTTCTCTTGTGCGATGCGGGCAAGGTGCGGTGCACTGTAAACATATTCCAGTATTGCTTTTGTTAGACTGCTGAGAATTGGAACCTCATCCGATGTGAGTTCACCAAGAGCTGCGTGTGCACCAACATTTCTCAAGTTCCTTAGCCCATTTGCAACCCCAACCAAATTACTGGGTATCTCGCCTTTTGACGCCAAATCTGCAAGTTTGGAATTCATATCTTTACCTTTTGCTTCACGATTTTCACAGACCATTTCTAGTACCCTTCCAACAAGAACGCCATACGCGTTCGCGTCGATATTGCGAACTTTAAGAGCCGCTTCATAGGCTTTCTTGATGGTGTCGGGTAATCCAACTGGAAGTTTGTCGTCGGTCGGAAAAAGAACTACCATTTCCGGTGCATCTTCACCGTCAGACCATAAATCGTGATAAGGCAGCTTCGTTAGAGTGACTTTTCCACACGAAGGGCAGTCCAATATCTGGTAGATGAGGCCCTCATCAAATGTCGCATTCATTTGCTGATCGTAAGTTGGCTCGACAGTTGAGTACACTGCACCCCTTATCATCGGAGCGAAGTTGCCACAATGCCCGCATTTTCTCGGATCAGTAAACTCGGGTTTCTGTTTCTTGGGTATTCCCATAGTCATTGATTGTTTGTTGGCCACCTAGTGTTGTTCTGGCGGCGTCGCAACGATCGACGGTATGGCCAGTAAGGGATTGTCCCGTAAGGGATGCCTTCGGCACGGGCTACGTACCTATCTGCCGTTACAAAAGTTGGAGCGGACTACCGAGCTGCCCAAACCACTGAAACCCTTATTAGCTATACCGTGTGTTGGCTGCCGTAAATATTTGTATATCAATTCCATTATCTAAAAAATCCTCCCTCTGAATGGATAATTTGTCCACTTATCCAATCGGCTTTTTCACTTGCTAGAAATGCAATCAAGTTGGCTGCATCTTGTGGTTCACCATATCTGCCTTTTGGAGACATATGAATAAATTTGTCATAGGTTTCTTTATCCATCCAACCTGTATCAGTAATTCCAGGATTTACAGTATTAATTGTTATGTTTTTAAATCCGATTTCGTATTGAATCATACGTGTAAACGATTCAATTGCTGCCTTTGTGACTGCATATGCTATTTCCTTTCCCATAGCTCCTTGACTCTGTCCAGTTGTCAGATTTATTATTCGTCCGAATTTTTCTAATTTAAATCGTCTAATAAACTCTAAAGATAGTAGTATAGTTCCCCTTTGATTTACAAAATAATGTTTATCCAGTTCATCAGAAGTCAAATTATCTATATCTGTGTGAGTACTATAAGCAGCATTGTTAACTAAAATTGAAGGATTTCCCAATGTCTTCTCTACTTGATTGAATATTTTTTCAATTGATTCTATTTTACTTAAATCAAGTTCAATTTTTTCGCATTCTACTCCAAAGGTTTTTATTTCCTCTTGTATCAAATTAGGTTCATTATCATCAACCCCCCAAGGCATGGTTCTGTCATAATCTCGGAAGTAGGTAAAAAACACATCATTACCTTGATTTGCTAATTCCGTACATATCGCTTTTCCAATTCCTTTTAATCTGGTAACTCCGGTAACGATAGCGATTCTATTTTTTGTCATTTCTTATTATTCGTAATGGATTTATAAGTCTTTCTAGTTCGCTTTGCCAGTATGTTATTCGTGTCGCTATATGGCAGCCAACATTCGTAAATACGCAATATTGTCCCGCTTTGCGGGATAAACTGTATTTATTTCTTTTGTATTAGTATTTTATTTTCTTTTGAAATTAGCAGTTTATCAGCAAGATTATCAAGTGGGCTTTTAATTATCCCGAGTGAACGCTTGCTTACATGTGTATATATTTTTGTAGTTTTTGAGTTTTTATGACCTAATAGCTCTTGAATATAACGCAAATCAGTTCCTTGTTCAAGTTCACCCCGTGAGATAATTCATTATCATTCTTTTAGTCTTCTCCTTGTATCATTTGTATATCCAATATAAAACATAAACGTAATATTTATTAATCATAATTTATCTCACGGGGTAAATGTGTGGCAAAAGCATAGTGTTAAGAATGTACCGTAACCTTTTTACTAATTCCAGATGCTGATATTATTTGTTCAAATTCACATTTTCCGGCTGTCGTATGCCCAGTGGAGGAGTGCCTGGCGCTGTCTTCTTCTGCAGTCGAGTGCTCGTTTTGGACAATTCTTCTTAAGTGCTTTTACATGGCGCTGTATCGCTTTCCATCGTTTGATCTGCCTTTTATCTTCCTCCGGAATCCTCCGGCCTAAATAATATCGGCAATACCATTGAAACCAGCCGCGAGGATCAGCCGGATGTATCCAGCCCTTCTCCTCCCAGATCTTCAAAGGAAGAGAAGCATCAATTCTGAAATAATTCAAAGACGGATCCTTTTTATCAGGCGAGAGTTTCGCATTCTTAAACCAGGAAGCCGGGAATTCCTTTCTGCAGTCGGTCATGTATTTCCCGCCGAATACTCCAAGCTCAAGCATCTGCTTTGGAGTCAGTTCAGGTTTGAAGTCGGGATCGAATTTCCGCCCCGTAGGAACTGACAGGTAGTAATATCCCTTCTGCATTTTGTCGTTTATGATTATCTTTTTCAATCTTGATTTCTTGTCGGCTTGCATTGAGTTATTCCAGATATCTCTGAATAATAATACGTTTTAATATCAAAAAAATCATGCGAAATCTGTTCTTTTTCTTTCAATGTTTTTTTAAAAGAATATGCCGCTCCTATGGAGCTTTACACTTTATTAATTTTCAAATCTATAAATATGACGTCCCTACGGGACTGTTTTTGTTTAAGCCGTTCCTATGGATCTTTACACATTATTAATTTTCAAATCTATAAATATGACGTCCCTACGGGACTGTTTTTCTTTAAGCCGTTCCTATGGAGCTTTATACTTTATTAATTTTCAAATCTATAAATATGACGTCCCTACGGGACTGTTTTTGTTTAAGCCGTTCCTATGGAGCTTTATACTTTATTAATTTTCAAATCTATAAATATGACGTCCCTACGAGACTGTTTTTGTTTAAGCCGTTCCTATGGAGCTTTACACTTTATTAATTTTTAAATATTACGTCCCTGCGGGACTGTTTTTGTTTAAGCCGCTTCTATGGAGTTTGACGATTTATTGATTTTCAAATCCACAAATATAACGGAGTCGTCCAAAAAGTTGAATTTAGCGGTAGCTGCGAACTTTATGTTCACGTTTATATTCAAAAACAAAAGCTGAAGCTTTTGGCTACCGATATGAACCAACTTATAAAACGGCCTTTTTTTTAAGCCGCTCCGTAGGAGCGGAATATTTATAGTACAAAAAGACAAAAATATTCAAACCCCGTAGGGGTGAAATAATCCTTAATTGGAAATAGTTAATGTGATTGTTTTAATATGGATGAAAAATCATAATAAAACCAAATTGAAATAATGCTCTTCCCTTAAGTAATTGCTCATCTCGGAAGAATTTGGTATTATATTATATCGAATAACTGGAATACTATCATCTTCAGAATTACCTAAATGAAAGAATTATACTATTTGCATCGCATAGTTATTCTTTGTTTATGTTTTATCCTTACGCTTAAGGCACAACCGTCGCCTGAATCGAAATTCATTTTCAGGGTATCTCAAAAAAACCTGCAAAAGAATGTCCGCGAATTGGTCAAATTGGGCAATAGGCTTGGAGGCACAATATCAGGCGATAAATCGGCTCAGTACATCTTTAAAAAATTTAAAAGCTTCGGATTCAAGCCGATAATTATATCAGATCCCAAAAAACTTGTGTACTCCAACGAAAGCTGGCAGTTAAAAGTTGTGCAACCGAAACGGCTGGGCGGACTTATCCAGCATGAATGGCTTGCAGGATATTCGCCTTCCGGAAGGAAAGACAGTGCTCATCTTACATTTGTGGGTTCGATAGAAGACATCGATACAAGAAGAATAAATGGTGGCGCGGTGCTGATGGATAGGAATCCATCCGAAAAAATGTATACGGAAATAGCCGATGCCGGTGCAAGCTGTATAATTTGTTATCAAAGTGATTTTCAAAATGCTCATTCCGCTTGGGCAGTGATTACATCTCTTGAAGAAACCAACCAAAATAAAATACCGCTGTTCAATATCTCAAATAATTCAGGCCGGGTATTGTTGGAAGAACTGGAAAAGGGAACTCAAATTGTTGTTAAGTTCTCTGCAAAAACTCAAATACGACGGATGAATCCGAAGACGGTAATTGCCGAATTAAAAGGCAAAACAGACGAGTATTATATTGTCTGTGCGCATGGCGATTCCGATTCAGGCGGGCCCGGTGCGGATGATAATGCATCGGGAGTCTCTGCAGTCCTGGAAATTGCCCGTGTCCTGAAAACAATGGTAAAAAATAAACAGTTAGGATTACCGGAAAAAAGCATAAAGTTCATTGTCTGGGGTACGGAAGAACATTCATCGAGCAGTTTTGTAAAAAGGAATATGAATAACCTGGAAAAAATAGCAGGTGTGATTAATATAGATCAGGTTGGGTACGGCAAGCCAAGACGGTGCATATATTTTGAAGGGAACGATATACCGCATAATTATGAATTGTTAAAATGCATGGAACAAACAGGAGAGGATTACGCGGGCAAAAAAGGTTTCTGGAGAGAATCTACCACTGCTCCATATCAAGGCGGGACCGATACCTTTGCGTTTCTGCCTGAAAACATGAACAATATTGACAAGCCGGATATTGAAATCCCGTCAGTTACAATATTTGTTTCTGCATGGAATGAACCGAAATCGATGAGACAAACACCGGGATGGTTTTCTAAGGCATGGAAAGGGCATCCTGATTCCGTAAATATAAATTACTCGCCTTACTATCACTCATCTCTGGATATACCGGCTTTAACAACCGATAAACAGCCGGCAAATATGGTATGGGGGGTGAATGTTGCCGGAATTTCACTTATCAGATTATTATGGCAGTAGATAAAACTGTAAAAAAAAATAATTCTGGTTACATTTTTCAGTTTAACGATACAAAGTACGGTCTTGCATCGCGTACGCATATTATGGGCATTCTAAATGTCACACCGGATTCATTTTCAGACGGAGGTAAGTATTATGATACGGATGAGGCGGTGGAACGGGGAATTAAACTCGCTGAAGAAGGTGCAGATTTTATAGACGTCGGCGGAGAATCGACACGGCCCGGCTCTGAGTCGGTATCGGTTGAAGAGGAAATCCGGAGAGTAATTCCGGTAATTGAAAAACTCGCCAGGCAGGTTTGTGTTCCTATTTCAATTGATACATACAAAGCGGATACGGCAGAAGCGGCTTTGGAAGCCGGAGCTATAATTATTAATGATGTAAGCGCAATGACGTACGATGCAAAAATGATATCTACTGCAGTGAAGCACAATGCATCGGTTATACTGATGCACATGAAAGGCGCTCCCAGGACGATGCAGGAGAATCCTGTCTACGATAATGTTACTGAAGAAGTGAAAAAATATCTCGGTGAGAGAATGACGGCAGTAAAGGATGCAGGGATTAAACAGGTAATAGTCGATCCGGGAATCGGCTTTGGTAAAAAATTCGAACATAACATTCAGCTTATGCAGGAATTAAGATCGTTTTTATCACTTGGATGCCCGCTTCTGCTCGGGCCGTCGCGAAAATCTTTTATAGGCGCGATACTTAATCTGCCGGCGGATGAAAGAATCGAAGGCACGGCTGCGGCGGTGACAAGCTGTATTATGAACGGTGCAAATATCATACGCGTGCATGATGTAAAGGAAATGAAAAGGGTGGCCATGGTGGCAGATGCGTTAATATCCGATTATAAAAAGGTTGACTGAATTGGATTCTATTGCAGATGTAACAGCCGTACTCATACCGGCGTACAATTCCGGTCCGTATTTAAAAGAACTGATGCGGCGTTTGCATGAATCGATTGGGAACAAACGTATTATTATCGTGGATGACGGCTCGGAAGACAACACAGCGGTCATTGCAGGAGAGGAAGGTGCAGAAGTGATCCGGCATGAGAAAAATAAGGGCAAGGGAGCTGCGTTAAAGACCGGTTTCGATTTTCTCAAAGGACAAATAGGTGTGGAATTCATTCTTACAATGGATTCGGATTTACAGCATTTACCGGAAGATATTCATAGAATTTTCGATATGCAGAAACGTACCGGTGCCGATATAGTAATTGGCTGGCGTGCAAGGGCGGGAACAGGAATGCCGGCTCACAGAATTCTATCCAATACAATGACATCAGTGCTTGTAAGCATGAAAACGGGAGTAAAAATTAGGGACAGCCAATGCGGTTTTAGATTGATCAGGCAGAACGTCTTGGAAAATATCGTTATCGAGTCGAACGGTTACGAAGCTGAGACTGAATTCCTGATAAAAGCAGCTGCGAAAAAATATAAAATCGAATTTGTTCCGATAGCAACGGTTTACGGAAAAGAAAAGAGTTATATGACGAACTGGACAACAACGAAAAACTTTGTTAAAGCACTCTGGAAATATTAATGACACGATTTGAAGATGAACGCAAAGAGATGATAGCGCTTCTAAGAAAGCGCGGAATTAAAGATGAACTTCTGTTAAAAGCATTTCAAAATGTGGAACGGGAGCAGTTTGTTCTTCCGGCGTTTGTGAATCGTGCGTACGACGATAGTGCTCTGCCGATAGCGCACGGCCAGACGATTTCACAGCCGTACACTGTAGCATTTCAGACGGAGAAACTGCAGGCAGGAAAAGATTCCAAGATACTCGAGATCGGAACAGGATCGGGTTACCAGGCGGCTATTCTTGCCGAGATGGGCTGTCGTGTTTTTACAATCGAAAGGCATATGGAACTTCACTTGCAGGCAAGGAGACTGCTGGAAAAGCTCGGTTATCATGTAGCATCAAGATGCGGCGACGGTACTGTAGGATGGAGCGAATATGCGCCGTATAACGGGATAATAGTCACAGCGGCCGCACCAGAGGTTCCACAGCCGCTTCTGGATCAGCTTGCCGATGGGGGAAGGATAGTGATCCCCGTAGGAGATTTGGATACGCAGTCGATAAGGATAATTAGAAAGGTGGGGGATCGTTACGAATCGGTTGATGCGCGCGGATTTAAATTCGTTCCCTTGATAGGAAAAGAAGGATGGAATGGAAAATGAAACGGATAGGCAGGCAATAAAACCAGTGGAAAAAAAGAAATCCAGAGCCCTAGCTATCGTAGGCCCGACTGCATCCGGTAAAACAGGTTTGTCAATCAATCTCGCCGAAAAAATCAAGGGTGAAATAATTTCTGCCGATTCACGTCAGGTCTACAGGTTTTTAAATATAGGCACGGCAAAGCCATCTTCCGGCGAATTAAAACAGGTTCGTCATCATTTTATAGGTATTCTTGATCCTGATCAGGAATATAACGCGGCACAGTATGGGCAGGATGCCCGTACAAAAATCGAAGAACTGATACAGCGTGGTATTCAACCTGTAATTGTGGGAGGTTCGGGATTATATATTAAGGCGGTAATAGACGGGTTCTTTGAGGGGCCGGGTAAAGATCCTGAAATCCGTAATATGCTCGAAAACGAGGCCAGGGAATCCGGCGCTCAGGTGCTTTTCGAAAAATTAAAAAAAGTTGACCCTGTCTCGGCTGCTAAAATGGATGCGACGAAAGTCCGCAGAGTGGTAAGGGCATTGGAAGTATACTATACTGCCGGCAGTCCGTTATCGCATTTACACAAAACTGAATTGGCAGAAACTTCATTTGAAGTAATGCAATATGCATTTGAGTGGAAAAGAGAAGTCTTGTACAGCCGAATAAACCGCCGTGTTGAAGAGATGATAGAAAAGGGATTGGTTGAAGAAGTCAGGGATATGAAGAATCGCGGCTATTCATCCGGTATGAATGCATTGAATACGGTAGGTTACAAAGAGGTATTTGATTTTATAGATGGAAAGAGAACAAAAGACGAGATGGTTGATTTGATTAAGAAAAATACACGTCATTTCGCAAAACGTCAATTAACGTGGTTCAGGGCTGATAAAAGGATCAGGTGGATAGCAGTGGATGAAAAGACGGATTGGAACGGAATTGCGGAACTGATAATAAAAGATTTTTTGGGATCACAAAAAACGTTTAACCTGTAAATTGATTTTCCTTCAATTGTTTGCTATATTACATTTATAAGCAATAAATCGGGGCGTAGCGTAGCCTGGCTAGCGCGCTTGGTTCGGGACCAAGAGGTCGGGAGTTCAAATCTCCCCGCCCCGACAAGAAAAGGTTAGAGGAATTGGGCGTTATCTGGAGGATATAAAGAATTCTGGCTAGCGCGTGGCGCCTTTGGCGCCAAGGTCGGGAGTTCAAATCTCCCCGCCCCGACAATGTTTTTCATGTATATATTAAGAAGTAAATTACATGGCCGATATTATGCTGGTTCGACTAAAGAAGTGACGAACAGAGTGCAAGAACATAATAATGGTGAATGTAAATCGACACGGAATGGAATTCCGTGGGAATTAGTACGCATTGAAGAGTTCAGAACTCGTGCAGAAGCGGTAAGAAAAGAGAAGCAGGTAAAGGCGAGAGGAATCGGGCGTTATCTTGAGGACATAAAGAATTCTGGCTAGCGCGTGGCGCCTTCGGCGCCAAGGTCGGGAGTTCAAATCTCCCCGCCCCGACAAGATATTTATGCAAGAAGATGAGGATATATTGACATTATTTGAGAAAATGCTTACCCTTATGCGCAATCAAAGTTTATAAATCGGAAAATGGAAAACATTGAATATGGCAATTAGATTTATTGATTTTTAATCACCGATATATCAATATCTAAAAAACATATGGGATATTATTCTGAATACTTAGATAAAAATCTTTCCTTTGATGAATTAATAAACGAACGCAAGAAACAACTCAAAATTATTTCAAATCTTCGAGGTGATAGGGATATACTGGTAATTGCAGCAGATTTAAACAAAGGGAATGCACCAATTGGAATAGATTTTTCCGATATTTTACCTGTTACAGATCAATTATCAAATCTTAATGGAACATCACTCGATCTAATACTTGAGACGCCAGGTGGCTCGGGTGAAGTTGCAGAAGATATTGTTCATTTGTTACATAATAAATATAAAGATGTAGCTGTTATAATCCCTGGTTACGCAAAAAGTGCGGGAACTATTATGGCAATGTCTGGTGATGAGATTCTAATGGATACGTCATCAGCGCTTGGTCCTATCGATGCTCAATTACAGTGGCAAGGTAAAACGTTTTCAGCGGATGCATTACTTGAAGGATTCGAAAAGATAAAGGAAGAGGTTATAAGAACGGGAATATTGAATCGTGCTTATATACCTATTCTACAAGGAATATCACCAGGAGAATTGCAGGAAGCAGAGAATGCTCTGAAATTTGCAAAGGTATTAGTTACTGAATGGCTTGCAAAGTATAAGTTCAAAAATTGGGAAAGACACTCTTCAACTGGCAAGCCAGTTACGAAAGAAGACAAAAAGAAAAGAGCCGAGGAAATTGCAGATCAGCTATGTAAACATAGCTCATGGTTTACACATGGTAGATCAATTAAGATAGATGATTTTAATCAAATGAGATTGTTGATTACCGATTATTCAAAGGACGCAAAATTAGCGGAACCAATTCGTAGATATTATGCATTACTTCAGTTGACATTATCTACAAATATATATAAAATCATTGAAACACCGATTTCTCAAATATTTCGTTTTATAGTGCCACAGGCACCATTATTAAATCCTGGGGCAAAAAAGGGGAAGATTATCGTAGATGTTGTTTGCAATAAGTGTAAGCATTCATCAAAAATTCAAGCAAATATCGGAGAAAAACAACCCATAGAGGATGGATGTATTCCTTTTCCAGAAAATAATAAACTTAATTGCCCATCGTGTACGATAGAGATGGATCTTACAGATCTACGACGACAAATCGAATCGCAAACAAAAGGAAAGATAGTATAAACGAGGAGAGAATATAATGAGTGAGAATAAATTCAATATAATTTTTAAGAAACTCGAAGAATTATCAAATGAAAAAAATGGTCAAGATAATTTTGGGGAAAATAGAAGTGAAACTAGCCAAGAATTAAATGAAATAAGCGAACTTTGTAGGTTATCAATAGAAACGAAAGAAGAAAATATTTATCTTTTCACAACGACATAATTCCATAAATGAGTTCGTTTTATTATTAAAGGCGACACTAAGGTCGCCTTTTTATTATTTTGTTATAATGTTTATAGATATAGAAAATCTATGCCATCGCACATTGTCGCTATTGTAGGCCGCCCAAACGTAGGCAAATCAACCCTTTTCAACCGTATTTACGGATCGCGCGAAGCTATCGTATTTGATACTCCGGGTGTTACGCGAGACAGGCGCTATGCAGAAGCAGAATGGGCCGGCAAATCATTTACAATGATCGATACGGGCGGATTTGTCCCGGAATCTGATGATATATTCGAGAAGGCAATTCGCGAACAGGCCAACATTGCTATCGAAGAAGCGGATTCTATTATATTTGTCGTGGATGCACTTGAAGGTGTGACACCGCTCGATAAAGAAATTGCAGGCATTCTCCGCAGGTCTAACAAACCAATCCATCTTGTTGTCAATAAAATCGATTCTGAACAACGGGAAAGTTCAACAGCAGATTTTTATTCACTCGGACTCGGTGAACCGATAGGCATAGCCGCATTAGGCGGCAGGCAGATAGGGGATTTTCTTGATATTCTTACTTCGGATATAAAAAAAGGTGCGAAAGGGAAAAAGGAAAAAAGACTCAGACTTGCAGTAATCGGTAAACCGAATGTTGGTAAATCGTCATTGGTCAATGCGCTTATAGGAAATACACGTCAAGTGGTCACGGCTATACCCGGTACGACACGTGATCCTATCGATACAATTCTCGAATACATGGATGAGGAAATTATTCTTGTCGATACGGCCGGCCTTAGAAAACGCAGTAAGATTACGGAGAGCATTGAGTTTTACAGCACTATCAGAACGCTGCATGCCATTGAACGCAGTGATGTTGCCGTTATTCTATTTGATGCGACGCAGGGTGTAGACAAACAGGATCTGCAAATCGTTGATGCGACCATGGAACGCCATAGATCTGCAGTTATTGTAGTGAATAAATGGGACTTAGTTGAGAAAGAAACAAATACAGCTCGCGAATATGAACTAGCGATAGAACGGAATCTAGGCTTATACGATTTTATTCCCGTTATTTTTGTTTCAGCGCTTACGAAACAAAGGATCACGAAAGTGATCGATACGGCAAAAGAAATTCACACACAGCAAATACGGCGTATATCCACAAGCGCGCTTAATAAAACGATAATGGAGGAAGTAGGGAAATATCCGCCGAAATCATCTACACCGAAAGAAATAAAAATAAAATTTGTCACTCAGGTGAAGACAAATCCTCCGATGTTTGCTTTTTTTTGCAACCATCCGAAGCTGGTACAGGAATCATACAAAAGATTTCTCATAAATAAACTAAGAGAGCATTTTGGATTTGCAGGAGTGCCGCTGGGGGTGGTTTTTAAAGAAAAATGATAAACTGTCGGGAGCATGAAGATATTTGAAAGAATTGTGATGAAGAATTTAATAATTTTAGATCATCCTCTTATCAAGCGCGATCTTGCAATACTGCGCGATAAAAGAACAACAGGTGAAGAATTCAGGGGCGTCATCTACCGGATATCAGGATTGATTGCGTATGAAGTATTTCGGGAACTAAGGACAAAAACTGTTGCAATAAGGACACCGCTGGAAAAAACCAAAGGTTTTAAAATTGAACAACAGGTAATCTTGGTTCCGGTTTTAAGAGCCGGACTGGGATTCATCGAAGGTTTTATTCAGGTAATACCGGAAGCTCGTATCGGGCATATAGGAATATTCCGTGATGAAAAAACTTTAAAACCTGTTGATTATTATGTAAAATTGCCCAAGAATCTTTCAAAGGCAAAGGTTTGTCTGCTTGATCCGATGCTTGCAACAGGCGGCAGTGCTTCCGCAGCTATTTCATATCTTAAGAAAAAGGGAGCCCGCAATATTTGCATGGCCAGCCTCGTCGCGGCTCCTGAAGGGGTGAAGGCAGTGCAAATCGCACATCCTCATGTTAAGATATTTACTTGTGCGTTAGATCGGAAACTAAATAAAAAAGGATACATACTTCCAGGACTTGGAGATGCCGGAGACAGGATATTTGGAACGGAGTGAAAGAATTGAAAACAAAATTATTTAATTGCATGCTGTTGATTATTTTTGGAATTCTGAATTTATATGCGCAGGAAAAAATTGACCCGACATCTGATTCTTCTGTCGCGAAGGGAGTAGATTTGATCCTGAGGCAGGAATATACAAGAGCCGATTCTCTGTTTTCCGAAATTGCTGAACGTTATCCTGATCACCCGGCCGGTTATCTTTATAGGGCGGCAGTTATGCAGGCGTACGCTTTGGATTTTGACATAAAAATTGATAGGGAAAAATTCGATTCTTTCATAGAAAAAGGAAAAAATGCCGCCGGCAATATGTCGTCGCCTTTACGCGAATATTTTATGGGCACGGCGGATGGCTACGAAGCTTATGAGCGGGTTGAGAGCGGTGATTGGTTTACGGGTATACGGAAAGGTCTGTCTTCAATATCTGAATTTGAAGACCTGGTAGAACAGGATTCAACATTTTACGACGCATATGCAGGTATAGGGACGTACTACTACTGGAGCAGTGAAAAAACGGAATTTCTTCATTGGCTGCCGTTTGTAAGCGATGACCGCGAGTTAGGCATAAAAACACTGAAGATCGGAGCCGAGCGTTCGGTATATAATCGCTTTGCTGCGATAAGCGCACTGATCTCAATATTTATTAACTCAAAAGATTATCAGCAGGCGGAAGAATGGTCGAAGCGCGGATTGCAATTTTATCCGGAGAACAGGGTATTTTTGTGGGGACTTGCAACTGCATATGACAGGCAGAAGAAATATGCAAAGGCCAAATTCGTGTACCAAAAATTACTTGATAATATCTTACAGATCAGATCGCCGCATCCGTATAACGAACTTGTATGCAGGCTAAATCTAGTCAGGGCAAGGCTTGCAACCGGTGACACTGTGATGAATGAGGAAAATCTCCTGAAAATTCTGTCTTACGAGAATATCATATTCCCGGAACATCTGAGAGAGAGAGCCCAGAAAAAGTTTGATGATGCACGTACAATGCTGTCGGCAATCCGCAGCGATAAACAAGTTAATAAATAAGCAAATCCATTCAATTTATTCAGTATTGACATTCCGCAGGGAATCCGTATATTCTTTAATAAACTAAAAATCGTATATGATCGACAGTAAATACAAAAAGAAGCTTGATGATCTGCTGACTGTGTGCCGAAAAAATCTTCGTTCGGTCGACGAAGATCTTATTACGCGGGCTTTCACTTTGAGCCTTGATGCGCATAAAAACAACCTGAGAGCTTCAGGAGAGCCGTATTTTCTTCATCCATACGAAGTAGCGATGGTAGTAGCGAAAGAAATTGCTCTGGATGATGTATCGGTTGCCGCTGCTTTACTGCACGATGTTGTTGAAGATACCGATTTTGAATTAAAAGACATCCGTGCCGAATTCGGAGATGCGATAGCGGATATTGTCGACGGTGCAACAAAGATTACGGATATTTTTGAGAGTCATGAAGTAACACAGGCAGAGAGTTATCGAAAACTCCTGCTCTCGATGGTCAACGATATACGCGTAATTCTGATAAAGTTTGCCGATCGTCTTCATAATATGCGTACTCTTGAATACCTGCCTCCGGAAAAACGCGTCAGGCTGGCAAAAGAGACGCTTGATATCTACGCACCTTTTGCACATCGGTTTGGTCTGGCACAAATAAAATGGGAGCTGGAAGACCTGTCGTTCAAGCACTTACATGGAGAAGAATACGAAAAGATAGCACGCCAGCTCCGGTCAAAAAGGCGGGAACGAGAGCATTATATAAACAGGTTTGTGCAGCCGATAAAAAAGGATCTGATAGATGCCGGATTAACCTTTGAAATATCCGGAAGGCCTAAGCATATTTTCAGCATTTACAATAAAATGTTGAAGCGGAATAAACCGCTTGAAGAAATTTATGATCTGTTTGCGGTACGAATTATTCTCGATACGAAGGATAACAGCGATTGTTTTATTGTATACAGCATTGTCACGGAGTTATACAAACCGATTCCAGAAAGATTCAAAGACTATATCTCTGTTCCTAAGAAAAACGGCTATCAATCAATACATACAACCGTAATAGGTCCGGATGGACGGATGGTGGAAGTACAGATTCGGACCAAGGCGATGCACGAAGTTGCCGAGAGAGGAGTTGCCGCACACTGGATATATAAAGACAGCAAGGCAACTTTGGACAAGGAAATGGAGAGCTGGTCGAATTGGGCAAGAGAGATACTCGAGCAAAAGAACGAAGATACTCCGAAAGAAATATTCGAGAGTTTTAAATTAAATTTGTACCAGGATGAAATTTATGTATTTACGCCCAAGGGCGATTTGAAGATCCTTCCCAGTAATTCAACCCCTATCGATTTTGCATTTGAAATACACTCGAATGTAGGATTCCATTGTATAGGTGCGAAGGTAAACGGACGGATAGTCCCGCTTAATACTGTACTGAGAAGCGGCGATCAGGTTGAGATTATTTCTTCAAAAAACCAGACACCTAATAAAGATTGGGAAAATATAGCTGTTACGCATAAAGCAAAATCTCATATAAGGCGTTTTTTCCGTGAGGAATCCCGTAAGAAATCCGAAGAAGGCAGGGAAATG
>JAFGLB010000103.1 GCA_016928255.1 Bacteroidota bacterium | reverse complement strand
ATCGTTTTAATCATCGTGAAGATAATCTCTTAAAACTCTTCACTAATATATATTTCGGTTACGTTTCTACCTAATTACCAAAAATTATTAGCTAATATATACAGGGTAATAACATGTTCATCGCAATTGATATAGGAAACTCCAATACAGCAATAGGCGTCTACGATAAAGAAACGCTTAAGACAGAATTTAGTATTTCGAGCATTCCGCAAAAATCCGAGAATGAAACAAGTAAAATCTTTGCCGCTTTGCTTTCGAAAAAAGGGATCAATGAAAAAGAAATTGACGGCATTGGTATTTCTTCGGTTGTACCGGAATTAACCGGTATTTATTCTGCCGCATCTAAAAAATATTTTCACCGGGAGGCGCTGGTTGTAAATACAAAATTGGATCTGGGAATGAAGGTGTATTATGATAATCCGGAGTCTCTTGGTACAGATAGACTTTGCAGTGCTGTTGCCGGTTATTCAAAATACGGCGGTCCTCTTATTATAATAGATTTCGGGACTGCAACAACGTATGGAGTAATTGCATCGAACGGGGATTTTTTAGGAGGTGTAATCTCGCCGGGAATTACCACCATGTCAAATGCCCTGCATCAACGCACTGCTCAATTGCCGGATATTGAAATCAATTTTCCCGGAACCATAATCGGCCGAAACACGGTCGCCTGCATCCAGTCGGGTGTAATATACAACGCGTTGGATTCAATGACAGGAATGGTAGAAAGGCTGCAAACCGAGATACAAAAGTATGAATCGCGGAAAGCGGCCGTAATTGCAGCAGGCGGATTATCAAAATTTATTTATGAGCACACAAAAATAATCGGGCATCTTGAGCCTTTTCTTGTGCTGGAAGGGATCCGTTTAATCTATAAGCGGGTAAATCGATAGGTGTAAGATCATTCCGATTCCGAAGCGACCTTGTCTTCAATTTCCTTTTTTATGCGGTCGAGTTCCCTGACTTCGGCATGATGCGCATAAAGCATCCTGTATAATCCGAGCAAACCTCTTACAGAAGTCTCCAATGTCACTGCATCATGCTGAATACGTCTGAGGAAACAGCGGAGTTTCTCGCGATGCGGCGAAGGCACTTCAGTGCATAACTCTTCGCCTGTTGTTTCGATTTCCACATTTATATTTGCCAGGGCTGTATTTAGATTGGGTGTGATAGCGTTCAACACATCCCGCACCTTATCTGTTGCCAGCTTGTTCAGCTTCATTTCCATCGCCCGTTCTTCTTCCAAGGCCTGTGCAACACGGAACCTGTGGCGCTCTTTTGTCGCGTTTATTACCACACCGAGGTGCTGGAGATCAAGCTGTTCCTTGCGTACGTAATCGTACGCGCCGAGTTTCATAGCGTCGACTGCAACCAGATCGGAACCCACAGCTGTCAGCATTACGACCGGAATCTCGATATGATTATCATGCATCCACTGCAGAAGATCGACGCCGTTCATATCCGGCATATAGTAATCAGTAAGGACTATATCGAAGTGAGTACCGTTCTTTTCAAGTAATTCTTTCGCCTGCGAGCCGCCGCGGGCGATAGTTACATGGTGATTCAATTCCTCTTCAAGCTGGCCGGCTACAATATCAGCAAAAAATTCGTCATCGTCGACGAGAAGAATGTCGAGAACCTCCTGATCTATTGCTTCTTCCATTAGCAAACCTCGTATTTTAAACTTTGGCTAATCTAACGAAATCTGCATATACAATCAAATAACCTGCATCACATCTTGATTCCCGGCATACTAAGTGTTTCCACTCAGAAAGAAAGTAAAAAAAATACCTAATATTGCTTTTTTTAAACGATTATCGCTGTATACGGGCCGAACCTCCTTTGGCAAATGCCTTTACCTGTTCTGCCGTAACCATAGTCGTATCACCGGGTGTTGTTGTAAGCATTGCGCCATGCGCCCATCCTAGTTTTACGGCTTCTTCAGGTGTCTCGCCTGTCAACAAACCGTAAAAGAACCCGGCCGCATATCCGTCGCCGCCGCCAACGCGGTCAAGTACAGCAAGTTCGCATGTAGGTGAGACATAAGTCTTGCCGTCTATCCATGCAACCGCACCCCATGTATGGTGGTTGGTTGAATGCACTTCGCGCAATGTCGTTGCAACCGCTTTCACGTTAGGATGTTTCTTTACGACTTTATCTATCATTGCAAAAAACGCCGACGGATCCAGTTTTGATTTTGATTCCACGTCCTGACCCGGTATACCAAGTCCCTTTTGCAGATCTTCCTCATTTCCAACCAGCACATCGACATTCTCAACAATCCGTGCTATGGTCTCGACCGCCTTTTTTTCGCCGCCCCAGATGTTCCACAACTTGGCGCGGAAATTAAGATCAAAGCTGACAATCGCCCCTGTCTTTTTTGCCGCCTTCATACCTTCAACAATCAATTCACCTGTTGTTTCCGAAAGTGATGCAAATATGCCGCCGCTGTGGAACCATCGCACGCCGTCTGCAAAAATTGCGTCCCAGTTGAAGTCACCGGGTTTAAGCAATGCACCTGCTTCATTCGATCTGTTGTAAAATACGACAGGCGGACGAACGCCCTGTCCCCTGTCGCTGTAAACCGTTGCCATATTGGGTCCGTTAACGCCGTTATGCTTGAATTTTTTATAGAAAGGTTTTACACCCATTGCACGGACACGTTCGTTTATCATATCGCCGATAGGGTAATCGACCATCGCAGTAGCGATGGCTGTATTCATTCCGAAACAATCCGATAAATTTGCCGCAACATTAAATTCGCCCCCGCTTACATGAATCTGGCATTCATGTGCTTTTCTAAATGGAATTATTCCCGGATCCAGGCGATGCACCAGTGCACCGAGCGACAGCAAATCCAAAGCCCCGTCTTTTTTTATTTTTAATTCACTCATTCTTTACTCCTTCATCTCAAATTAAATTTCTGTTTCTGATTTTTTAAACTCCGGAATACGCGGAAAAACCGCCGTCTATCGGCACGATTATACCGGTGACAAATTTTGATGCAGGCGACAACAGCCAGAACATCGCACCCAGCAAATCTTCAGGCGCACCAAAGCGCCCGGCCGGTGTATGATCCAGTATCTTTTTCCCTCGTTCGGTCAATTCACCGGTCTCCTTGTTCGTCAAAAGGAAGCGGTTCTGGTCTGTAAGGAAGAATCCCGGAGCGATTGCATTCACACGGATATTCGGTGTATATTCTTGCGCCATATGAACGGCAAGCCATTGTGTAAAATTGCTGATCGCCGCTTTTGCCGCCGAGTAAGCCGGGATCCGGGTCAGAGGCCTGAACGCATTCATGGAAGAAACATTCAAAATGATCCCTTCTTTTTGCTCCGCCATTTTTCTGCCGAAAATCTGACTCGGCAAAATTGTACCGATCAAATTCAAATTGGAAACAAATTGTAAAGCTTCAGTAGGTATATCGAAGAACGACTGCTCGGCATTTGTCGTAGCTTTCGGATTATTGCCTCCCGCACCGTTAATAAGAATATCGATTCGTTTGTACTCTTTACATAATTCATCGGCAGCTTCCTGAACCTTGGATTTATCCAGAACATCTATAAAGATGACTTTATGCTTTCCTTTTGTTCCGCTCAGGGTCTGAAGCACTTTTTCGCCCAGTGCAACATCACGATCGAGTATTACGACATTCGCATTACATCCTGCAAGAGCTCTTGCCATCTCGCCGCAAAGCACTCCCCCGCCGCCCGTAATTGCCGCCGTCTTTCCGGTGAAATCATATATCCTGCTTATTTCTTGTAAGTTCATTGAATTCCGCTCCATTTAGGTATTCTGTTGTATGTTGAAAAAAGTGTTTTTCGTTTCAATATATACACCGCCAAAAAAACAGGTGTCTGCTTTCAAGTACTTTAACAATATATAAAAATTAATACAGAATAAATCCAGAAGGAAAAATTTCATTATCATTTTTGATGATTACTGCATTATGACAACCCGAACCCGCTTGCAAACTGCTATCTGACAGGTGTGCCATATCCATTCCTGTATAATACCAGATATTCCGCACCCCAATACCTGTATTCATCGATTATTTTTATTGTCGTATCCTGAAGCATGTGATTTAAAGTTATCTCGGTCTGTGTAAAAACTGAATTCGCATTGTACGGATCCCATAAAATAATACATTCGGGATATTTTTTAAGCGTTTTTTTATTAAAGGGTGCAAATAATTTTCCACCGGAGGGAGGTGCATCCATAACATATGCCGCGATTGAATTATTGCATAGTAATACAAGATCCGGATATCCGGCTTTGATTTTTTTTGTCAATTCAATTATCGGCCGTTCATAATTGGGCCATCTTCTCGGCTGATTTGTAAGCGTGCAGTTAAACACCAAAGCAAGAAAAACAACAACCGATAGTGCCAGCTTTAAATTCCCGCGTCTTATCTTCTCTATAATTTCAGAGAAACCGAAGGCGGATATTATGCCGAAAAAAGGCCCTATCACAGCCATATAGCGAAGTTCCCCTATACTCGCCGTCCAATTAAAAATCTCAGCACCGGCAAACGTATGAATTATAATAGTAGCTGCAATTGCTGCGAATATTATCCCGAATTCAGCGCTCCTTTTTGACTTAGCTATAAGCAAAACACCTGCTGCGAAAAAAACAAGCTGGGCATATCCAAATGAATGATGCAGGTTCTCAATATAATGAGTTACCGAAACGCCGGGCACGAATTTGGACAAACTGGAAAACCTCGACCATTCGCTGAAGAAAGTCTTAACATCACCCGATATTATTATAGTTGAAGCGATCCAGATCAATGGTCCGAGAAATACAAGCGGCAGTATTTTCCATTCTTTTCTGCGAAGATATACAATGAATAAAATACCGGCAAACAAGAACATTTCCGTACGGCACATGATCGCACATGAAGCAAGCACCATGCTCCAGGCATGTTTTTCTTTGATATAACACAGGTATGAAAGTGTAATGATAAATGCCGAAGGCAGTTCTGTCATACATGCATAAGAAAGATCAAAAAACACAGGCTGGAGACCGGTAAATAGGACTGCCCATTCCGGATGACGGATTCCTTTCAGCACTGCAATCCGGTAAGTTATATACAATAATATGATCGCAAAAAGCAGGGCGAAAAACATTGTAAAAGTATGGCCCAGCTGAGCGGGAAGCGCAAAAAGCCACTGAGGTATAGGCCTGTGCCATGTTTCTACCGTGATCGGCAGCGCCTCCAAAACGAACCGGCAGTACATATAGTGCGCACATTCATCGATATAATAGAACCCGTCGGATTTGATGATCCATACCGATCCTACGACAGAAACAACAGCGAGGGAAAAAACAAGAAGCGGATTTTTCAGCAGGTTTATTCTTTTTCTGTCATCCGGAAATTGGAACTTTTGAAAATTCATTTAAGCAGCAGTATAATAATAACTGAAAGATATTCTAGTGCCGTTTCTAAAAATAAATCTTGCGTTTTATAAACAAGGTTTCTCAAAAAAGGCACTAGTACTCAACCGTATTGCATATATCCGTTTTAAGGGATCGTCGCATAATTACAGACAGGTTTAACTATTACTGTTTCTTCAGCTGGACGTTCACAGCCGAAATCAGTTCCTGGGAACTGAAAGGTTTCGTCAGAAAATCATTTACATTCAATTCCATTGATTTAACAAGAGCGGTTAGATCAACACGGCCTGTCAGGAAAATGATCGGAATCTTGGAGGTCTCAGGATCTTTTCTCAGTTCAGTAAGGACATCAAATCCTTTAAGTTTCGGCATTTCTATATCGCACACAATAAGATCGGGTAAATGATTACCGACCGCTTCCAGCGCCCTGATACCGTCTTCGACTAAAATCGTTTCATGCCCCTCTGAGGAAAGCACTGCTTCGATCGCAGTAAGCGCTTCATTCTCATCATCTACAACGAGAATTTTTGCCATTGCACATTTACCTTTCTGCTGTTAGTAATCATGGTAAAATCATAAAGCATCCTATTACCGCTGCAAAGATTAAAGTTATTGCGACTGCCTCTGAATTTTTATTATTACTGTTCTTTTGGAACCGATGCAATTTTACCTTCCAGCTGTCCTATATCGTCTGAATGATAAGACTCTGCCTTTTTGAATTCTTCAATCGCCTTAGTAATGCTGTTTGTCGACTGCTCGATAAATTCTATATTTTTAATAACTTCTTTATTATCCGCAACTAATTTTTTCGTTCTGCCGACCAGAAGAGTAATAACGGCCAGCGGATTATTTATCTTATGCTGAAGCGCCTTTACTACTTCATGCATGGTTTTAAGCTGTGTATCTTTCATTTGCAGTTCTTTATCGCGTGCAAGCTGTTGTGAATGATTCTCATGCAGTTTAGTGCGGTATTCGATTATCTTGACCAGGCATACGGCCAGCAGCCACATGAAAGGTAATGCACTGAAAATATCGTATATTTCACCGAACGATGCACCTTTATACTTTACCCTGTAAAAAAACCGCATTATCGAAATGAATAAATAGCAATAGATAATATATCCGGAAAGCACCGCAGGATACCTGGCAAAGAATGCCATTACATATTCCGGTATTGAACGCAGAAATTTTATCATATAAACTCCCTTATTATCCAATCCTCAAATCGCTATATGCCTGAGAAATGGCAAACTCTGAGCATTCTATTTCTGCACATACCTAAAAAGAACCGTCACCTCTCGCTTATTGCTGCCATTCCCTAAAACCTGTATAAACTATGAAATTTTCCATTTGAGAACAAATCCCAATCGGATAAGAAGAAAATTTTCTGGAAATAATCGATTATGCGGTCGGTATTATAAACAGGCGGCTGAAAAATCAACTGTCTCCGTTTTTAGCATCCAAAACACTTCGGGTAATTCGCAGAATATCGTTAGGAATGTAAGGTTTCTGAATAAATCCCTTCGCCCCGGCTTCGGCAAGCTCAACCTTCATTTCCGGTTCAAAGAATCCGCTGGCGAGTATGACTTTTACGTCCGGATTCATTTCTCGCAGTATTTTAAATTCGTCTTTACCGGTAATTCCCGGCAATCCCATATCAGTGATAACAAGATCGATTTCCTGTTTATGCTGATCATATAATTTAATCGCTTCCAATCCGTCAGTTGCGGTATAGACGTTATATCCTTTTGATTTGAGAAGCTGGCCGACGGACTCTACCAGAAGTGCTTCGTCTTCGACAAGCAAAACCGTCTCCGTACCGGCTGCTTCCAGGGATTCGGACAAAGATACAGCGGGAACAATTTGTTCATTGATCAGTGAAACCGGGAAGTACAGCCTAAAAATCGTACCCAGTTCGCGTTCACTTTCAACATCCACAAAACCATGGTGCGACTGCAGAACTCCATACACAACAGCTAAACCGAGTCCCGTGCCTTTTCCCATCTCCTTGGTGGTAAAGAACGGATCAAATATTCTCGACATTATTGACTTATCAATACCCTCGCCGGTATCTTTGACGCTTACACATATATACAGATCCTCGTCGGCAGCGGGAAATCTTTTCTGGACTTGCTCCTTTGTCTGTCTTTCAACTTTGGTTGAAATTGTTCCGCCGTGAGGCATGGCATCGCGCGAGTTAACATAGAGATTAAGAATTACCTGGTGTATTTGCGCACGATCCGCATATATGAACGGGATATCCTCTTCGATTTCCTCTTTGAATGTAATGACTTTCGGGAAAGTTTCCCTGAGCATGGAAAGAAGTTCCTGGATTACATCGACTATGCTTATCGGTTCGAAAACAACATTGGTCTTTCTGGCAAAGGTCAATATCTGGCGCACCAGTTCTTTTCCTCTTTCGACAGCCCTCGTGATTGCCCGGCTGCTTTCCAGAATCTTGTCTCTCCCCTTGTTTTCAGACCGTTCAAGCAGAGAAGCGTAAATAAGTATTATTGCCAGAATATTATTGAAGTCATGTGCAATACCGCCGGCGAGTGTTCCGATACTCTGAATCTTCTGCGACTGCAGCAATTCCTGTTCAAATCTTTTTCGATCGGTGATATCGTTCTTTATTGCTATGAAATGCGAAATTTCATTTTGCGTCTGATAAACGGGAGTGATTGTCATTTCTTCCAGGTAGATACTTCCATCTTTACGCCTGTTTTCAATCTCGCCCTTCCATACTTCTCCTGATAAAATACTCCTCCACATATTTCTATATAACGAATCCGGATGGTTATTCGATTTAAGTATATTAGGTTTCTGCCCGATGGCTTCTTCCTGCGAATAACCCGTCAATTTTGTAAACGCCTCATTCACGGAAATAATTTTTCCGGACTTGTCCGTAATCATGATCGCATTAGCTGCCGACTGTAAAGCGGCATTCTGCAGCATAAGAGATTCTTCAGCACGTTTGCGTTCCGTTATATCCCTAATATTGCACTGGACGACTGACGAACCGTTTACGCGGTACACATTGCTCACAAATTCAACCGCTATCCTGCTGCCGTCTTTTTTTCTACAGGAATGTCTTCGTAATGCTTAAATCCGATTTTTTTCAGCTGTATAAAAGTTTCTTTCGACGATACGATATCCTTGAACGAACCGATTTCCCATAAAGCCTTTCCGAAATAATTATCGCGTGAATATCCCAGCAATTCGACCATGTAAGGATTAACATCGACTATCCTTCCGCTTTCTGCATCCAGGATCAGGATGCCGTCCTTTGCCGATTCAAACAGCCGCCGGTACCTGATTTCCGAAGCTTCAAGATCATGCTGGACTCTCTGCCGCTCCATTTCTGCTTTATCTGCTTTGCGAAAAACAGCCCGGGCAATCTGAACAACCAGAATACCGGTCACAAGCGAGAATACGATGATCAACAATGCGGACATCAATGCCTGATTAATGCCGAATACTTTTGCCGACACTTCGTTCAGGTATCCTTCCACAATTATCGCAATAACGATCAGCGGCACTGTAACCTGAAGCATCCTGGCGCTTGCAGACGAACCGACAAAAGGTTTCATCAAAAATAATTTCGGCCCTGCTGATGCGATCAATCCGCATCCCAAAATCAGAAAAGCCAAAGCCGATGATAACCTGAGCGGGATCATTGTGCCGCCGTAGAGAAGCGGCGTATCAAGCAAGTATCCGATTGCTGCAACAAAACCAGCCATCAGTGTTATTAAACCGTATCCTCCAGAGAGGTTTAGATACCTGAGTTGGCCGCCAGCGAAAATCCTCAGCAGCAAAGAGATGCCTGAGAAAAAGAAAAGTATGCCTGCCAAAGGCGACATGCGTTTTATATCAAACGGACCGAGTTTCTCAAGGACCGAATAAAAAATGGATTCCAGAACAAAGTTGAAATTCGCAAAATACGCCAGAAACACCAGCAGCCCGTTAACCGAGAAAAAAACAATTGCCGTGGTTATAATTACTTTTGTTCGATAATCGAATTGCTTTCGAACGAGAAGAATTAAAGTAAGTCCGAACACAAGAAAGGATACTGCGGAAATCGGCGCAAGAGAAAAGTATTCAAAACGGAACCCTATAAAAATGCGAAGCAATGGAATCCAGGATAATATTCCGATAACGCCGAACAGCATCGTTATTATACCGAATACAGACACGGCACGGTTAAAACTGTATCCCGTTTCTGCCTTACCTGACGGTGAAGCAGGCAATGGAGAAAAAATGATTTCTACGCTCCTTTCAAGACTGTCGGAACTATGACCTTATTTGATACAGAAATATTTCCGGAAAAAATCAGATTCTCGATATGGAAAAATATTACCAGGTTTTTTTCAACAGAAGAATCCTATTTTAAACAGATCATCAGGATTTTTTGTCTCTATTGCGAAAAGAAGCCCCTTGTTACTTTTTTTCCTGGAATAGCAAATTTTCTGCTGAATAAGAAAAAGGCATTTTTTATCCATTTTGAATGGTCTAAATTACAGAATTACTTAATTCTTTTCAACTGCAAAGCCGGGTTTTTTTCAAAAAAAACAAGAAAAACTGGTGTTTGTGTAGGAATTTTTCGTTTTATTAAGGAGGGAGGAATCGTATACCTTAAGAATTAATTCGATTTTTTCTTTTTTTTTCTGATGAACAGCCAGAAGACTTTTACAAAAAACCGCAATATTGCTTTTATATGTTTTTCTTCCTCCTTCGGGGGACTTGAAATGAGCATGCTGAAGCTGGCATCTGAATTCAATAACCGCGGGGGGAACTGCCTTGTTATTGTTCCGCCCGATACACAGCTGGCATATTCGGCCAACCAATATAAACTCAAGAGAGCTTTTCTAAAACCGAGATGGAAATATGCCGACATCCCGACTTCAATCCGTTTGTCAAAAATTCTGCGGAATTACAGCATTAATACTGCAGTCATAATGCAATCCAAAGATATGAGCATTGCGGTCATCGCTCAAAAGTTTTATCCGGATACAAAGCTTGTATTCTTCCAGGAAATGCAGTCCGATGTCGATAAACGCGATTACTTTCATACGTTGATGTACTCGCGTCTTTCACAATGGATAACTTTAACAAAAAAAATGAAGCAGGATGTTATCAGGAATACTGAAATGCCTCTTGAACGGATCAGCGTCAATCCGATCGGTACAGACCTGCAGCGTTTCGACCCGTTTCACTTCAACCAGGACACTGCGAAACAGCAGTTCAATATACCGTTATCAAAAACTATAATCGGAGTTTTAGGCAGACTCGATCCGCAGAAAGGCCAGGACGATTTGATCCGCGCCGTACCCATCCTTTTAGAGCATAACTCCGGCTTGCATTTTGTAATGGCAGGCGACGAAACTAAGGGCCAGCACGGATTCAAAAAAAAGCTCGAGAAACTGTGTATGAAACTGGGTGTGCAAGACAGCGTTCAGTTCATTCCGTTTACAGATGCAGTGCCCGAATTTCTTTCGGCTATCGACATTTTCGTGCTTCCATCCCATTCCGAAACATTCGGCTTTGTTCTTGTGGAAGCAATGGCTATGGGAAAAGCGATTGTAGCGACCAAGGCAGGCGGAGTGCCGGAGATTATTACTAATGAAGAAACAGGACTTCTGGTCCCGCCGCAGGATGAGACAGCCCTTGCTGAAGCAATTATCCGGATACTCGATGAGCCGGATCTCAGGTCAAAGCTTACGTTAAATGCGCGAACCGACGCTCTGGCGCGTTTCGATGTTTCGAAGTGCATGGATCAGCTTGTCGAACTGCTGGATAATCTTTGATGGTATATCCGGGAATTTTTTTTATCTTTATGATGTTAGTTTAGTAATCCTGCTTTATAAATTTTTTTAACAGAATCACATGGGACATTTATATGACAACGGTAAAAAACATTCTGCAATCCAAAAGCAATGAAATATGGTCCACTTCACCAGATACGCTTGTGTTCGATGCCCTGAAAGTTATGGCTGAAAAGAACATCGGCGCACTGCTCGTTATGGAAGCTGATAAACTTGCAGGCATTTTTTCGGAACGCGATTATGCAAGGAAGGTTGCATTGAAAGGCGAAACATCGCATAATACCGTTGTGCGGAATGTAATGACGGCCGACGTGGTTTCTGTCGCACAGGATCAGCCTATAGAAAAATGCATGACCTTAATGACGGACAACCATATCCGACACCTTCCCGTATTGGAGGGAGATAAATTAAAGGGCATGATATCAATTGGAGATGTCGTAAAAGCTCTAATCTCCCAGCACGAAGATACAATAAAACAGCTGGAAAATTATATAACGGGAAAGAGGTAAACCAAGAACTCTCGTTTTCTTTTACGAATGCTAAAGCTTTCCCGGGCGCAATGCATTGCGCCCCTACAAAAGCATTCTTAAATATCTATCAGAGGCTTTTTTTTAGCTCTTCACTCTTCACTGTTTGCTCTTCACTGTTTACTTATCACTTATCACCGCTTTTACGAAAGCTGAAGCTTTCGACTACCGATTATTCGCTGTTTACTCTTCACTGCTCATTTGTAATTCTAGTACCCGATTTACCTTCGAGCGCGCTTAGCAGGTGTTCTGGATTTGTGATCGTTACAAGCCGGCCGCCCGCAGATAGAAAATCGAGTGCCGCTTCAATCTTCGGTTTCATACTTCCTTCACTGAACTGGCTTTCGGCTAAATACTTCTTTGCTTCCGCTGATGTACTAAATCTGAGCGCACGCTGATCCGATTTTTTATAATTAATATAAACCTCCGGCACTTCCGTCGAAATTATAAAATGCTCGATACCCAATTTCGATGCAAGCAGTGCAGAAGCACGGTCTTTGTCAATCACAGCCTCTATTCCATTAAGTCTGCCGTTTTCAATTATAACAGGTATTCCGCCGCCGCCTGCCGCTATTACCACATTATTTTTCTCAAGGCAGTCTTTAATTACTTCCAGCTCTATTATATCCTTCGGCATTGGAGATGCAACTACCCTGCGGTAGCCACGTGCAGAATCTTCAACGATGCTCCACTGCAGTTCCTTCCTCTTTCGTTCAGCAATCTCTCTTGAATAAAACGGCCCGATGGGTTTTGTAGGGCGCTGGAATGACGGATCGTTTTTATCGACAACCACCTGCGTTATAATGGTAACGATACGGCGCTTGATTACTTTTTTGCGGAATGCTGACTGCATGGAATTCTGCAGAATAAATCCGATTTCACCCTGCGTCATTGCAACACATACATCGAGCGGAAGCGTGTAAGTCTGCGATGAGCCGGCCGCAGAGCGCAGTAACTGCGCGCCTACCTGCGGCCCGTTGCCGTGTGTAACGATAAGCGAATAATCCCGCGCTGCAATTTCCGCAAGACTACCGGCAGTAAGTTCAGCGTTTGCGAGCTGTTCGGCGATTGTTCCGCGCTGTCCGGCTCTTATGAGCGAGTTTCCGCCCACCGCGACGAGTATAGATCTTTTCACATCCCTTATCCTTCAGCAGCGTGTACAAAATTGCTTTCTGTGAATGAAGCCGGTTCTCCGCTTCGTCGAATACAACCGACTGAGGCGAGTCCATCACTTCGTCCGTAACTTCCTGTCCGCGGTGCGCGGGCAGGCAATGCATAAATATAGCCGAGGGTTTTGCCTTTTTCATCAATTCGGCATTGATCTGAAATCCTTCAAAAGCTTTCATCTTAGTGTCAAACTGGGTTTCCTGACCCATACTCACCCATACATCTGTATATATCACATCCGCGCCTTCCACACCTTCCGAAGGATTGCATGAGAGTTCAATTTTTGCTCCGGTTTTTGACGCAATTTCCATTGACTTTTCTACCACTATATAATGGGGCTGGAGTCCTGCCGGAGTTACAGCAATAAAATCCATTCCAAATTTCGCGGCCATGAGCATTAACGAGTGGCACACGTTATTTCCGTCGCCGACCCATGCAAGCTTTTTTCCTTTAAAAGACCCGAGATGTTCGCGTATGGTCATGAAATCGCCGACCGCCTGACAGGGATGCTCAAAATCCGTCAGTGCGTTTACTATGCTGGCTTTTGCATGTTTAGCGAGTTCATCTATATTATTCTGCGCAAACGTTCGGATGACAACAGCATCCACCCATCGTTCAAGATTTTTCGCAACGTCGTGATTGGATTCGCGTTTGCCGAGACTTATATCGGCATTCGTCAAATATACGGTATTAGCACCTAACTGCTTTGCGCCGATCTCGAATGTTACATGTGTGCGCAGTGATTGTTTTTCAAATATCAATGCGATTGATTTGCCTTCCAGCGATCCGGCAAATTTTTTCGGATTCTTTTTCATTTTGTCAGACAGGTCGAGTATCTGTGTTAATTCTTTTGTAGACCAGTCGGATATGGTTAGAAAATCACGTTTCATTTTTTTCTCCTATATGAACATCATATGGATAATTTTCAATAATTTTTATGCGATGGTTTTTTGTGGAACTCCTACGGAGTTCTAATCAATTCTATCTCTTTTAACTACAAATGTTCAATCCCTACGGGATTGTTTTTATAACTAATAAACAATATTCCCAAAAATAAAATTTTTCAACCACACAAGGACTCCGTAGAAGTCCAATATTTGTAGCTCAATTAAAAAAGACAACTAAAAACTCCATCAGGAGTTCAACAACCATCATCAGATACCAATTAGAAAATCGTTTTTACAAACCATGATATTTCATAAAGCCATTCAGAATTTCATTTAAATCCGGTTTTGCTATTTCATCCAGATCGTACCGCACACGCGTGCTCGGCTTGTTTATTTTTATTATACGCCTCAGATCGATCGGTGTACCGATAATTACCGAATCGCACTCGACTTTATTTATCGTTGTTTCGAGATCCGTTATCTGTTTTCCACCGTAACCCATCGCCGGCAGTAACGTACCAATATGCGGATATTTCTTAAAAGTTTCAGCGATTGAATTCACAACCCACGGCCTGGGATCGATTATTTCCTTTGCCCCGTATTTTCGTGCAGCAACCACGCCGGCGCCGAATGTCATTTCGCCGTGCGTCAATGTAGGACCGTCTTCCACAACGAGCACGCGCTTATTGCGTATAACGGATTCGTCTTCTACACTGATCGGCGATGCCGCTTCGATAATGACGGCTTTCGGATTTATACCGACAATATTTTTACGGACGATGTCTATATTCTCCCTCGATGCCGTATCTATTTTATTTATTATAACGATATCGGCAAGGCAGATATTGACAGCACCGGGATAGTATGATATTTCATGCCCGGGCCGGTGCGGATCTGCAACTACGATTGTAAGGTCGGGTTTATAAAAAGACATATCGTTATTTCCGCCGTCCCATACAATTACATCGGCTTCTTTCTCCGCTTCGCGAAGTATGGCTTCGTAATCAACGCCTGCATAGATTATAGTGCCGTTGACGATATGCGGCTCGTATTCTTCCATTTCTTCAACGGTGCACTCGTATTTTTTCAGGTCTTCGAGAGTGGAGTATCTTTGAATTTTTTGTTTCACCAGATCGCCGTAAGGCATGGGATGGCGGACGGCAACTACTTGCTTGCCGGAGTTCCGCAGTATCTGGCAGACCTTGCGCGAGGTCTGGCTTTTGCCCGCTCCGGTGCGCACTGCAACGACGGCTATGACCGGTTTTGAACTTTTGAGCATAGTCGGTTCTGCACCCTGCAGTTTAAAATCGGCACCGGCAGCCATAACGAGAGATGCCTTGCTCATTATATAATTGAACGAAACATCCGAGTACGAGAATACCACTTCGTTTACACCAAGGTCTTTTATAAGGCGCGGCAGTTCAGATTCCGGATAGATAGGTATGCCGTTCGGATAGAGTTTTCCCGCAAGTTCCGCGGGATATTTACGGCCTTCGATATTTGGGATTTGTGTTGCGGTAAATGCGACTACTTCGTAACGATCATCAGTGCGGAATACAGTATTGAAATTGTGGAAATCGCGGCCGGCCGCACCCATGATGATCACTTTAGTGTGTCTCATAGGGATACCTCAAAATTTTATGTATAAATTGCCGCCGTTCATGTCGGTGTGAACAGCTGGGCAGATTTCAGGACACGAAGTCCTGAACGAAAATATTAAGTTAAGTGGAAATAATATCGGAAAGGTTTTGGGCAGAATCAATAAATGAATATGATCGTAGTAGTGTCCGGTTCATAACCGGACAATATGGTCTCCTCATTATAAAACAGCGCGCAGGCGGTTCATAACCGGACAATATGGTCTCCTCATTATAAAACAGCGCGCAGGCGGTTCGTAACCGCACAAAATGCCTTTTGGTCAACATGCTTAGATGAAGGTTGAATGAATAAGGATAGTCTGAAGTCAACCTTCAACCAACTGGCAATCCTATAACCGTCGAATAAATTCGACGGCTGTTAAAAACACAAAACCCAAAGGGTTTCGTGTTAAATAGCCGTATGATTCATCATACGGAATAAAAAATGTCTGGCAAGGCGCCAGATTCTACGAATGTTAAGCTTCCGTTTGCTAAACAACGGGGCAGGCGGCTACCAGTCGCGCTAAACGCACTCAGACGAAGGTTGAAAAGATGAGCATTACCCAAGAGAAAATTTTCCAGGACACCATTTTCTTAATTATGAAGAACATGAAATTTTTCTTTTGATTGCTATTTGAATGATTAATCCTTATGATATTTTGCTGTTTTTTCAGAATGGCGGTACCCGTTTCTCCTTAGCGGTGATTGCGGGCACTTCACATAACCGCAAATATGCGCCGACTATAAAATGAGGCCTGCTAATAAGTAAAAGTGAGATAAAAGTGAATTTTCAGCTTTCAAATAATAACTAATATTTTTCGCACAATTCTAATAACTTAAATAAATTTTTGTCCTATGAAAAAAATAACAAACCTTATTTTCTTTTGTTTTATTGCAGCCGGACTATGTTTTACAGGGTGTAATCTAAAAACTGACCAAGATCAAAAACCAGTTGTTAAAACCACTTCTGGTGCTGTTTCCGGAAGTATTGACGATGGTATATTTGCCTTCAAAGGGATTCCATATGCCAAAGCCGAAAGGTTTATGCCTCCACAGAATCCTGATGCCTGGGACGGAGTTCTCGAATGCAGCAACTTTGGACCTGTCGCTAAACAAATAGTGGCCTGGATTGCAGATTCCACCATGGATGAAAAAAAACTGTTCAGCGTAAACGTGTGGACACAGGGGATATCAGATGGCAAAAAACGCCCGGTAATGCTCTGGCTGCATGGAGGAGGATTTCATGTGGGCAGCAGCAACGATCCGATGACATATGGAAAAGCTTTGGCAAAAAAAGGGGATGTGGTGTTAATATCAGTAAATCACCGGTTGAATATTCTCGGTTATCTTGATTTGTCGGCATGTGGTTCCAACTATGCACAATCGGCAAATATTGGCATGCTCGACATTGTGAAAGCCCTGGAGTGGATCAAAAGTAATATTGAAAATTTTGGAGGCAACCCTTCCGATGTAACCATTTTCGGCGAATCAGGAGGCGGTGGCAAAGTTGGCACGCTGATGTGCATGCCGGTTGCAAAAGGTTTGTTTCACAAGGCAATAATTCAAAGTGGAACGCTGGTAAATGTAATGACGAAAGAAAAATCGCAAACCCTGGGTTTAGCTGTACTTAAAAATTTAGGACTTACGCCAAGCGATGTAGAAAAACTGGATACGATCTCATACATGAGTCTTGTAAAAGCAGGAAATGATGCGATAGCAAAAATTTCCGGGCCAAGAAAACCCGGATCGATAAAAATGTTTGGTTTTGCCCCTTCTGCAGATGGTGTCGTTTTGCTCCAGCAACCCTTCAGTCCCGGATTTGCAGATATTTCAAAAGATATTCCACTAATGATTGGCTCCACACTCAATGAACTGACGAGAACAGTTTATGCCGAAAAAGACCTGACAATGGAACAGGCAAAGGAACGGTTGGCAAAAGAATATGGTAACAGGACCGACCAATACATTGAGCTATTCGCGAAAGCATATCCTGATTACACTCCTCAGGATCTTCTTTCTATTGAT
>JAFGLB010000102.1 GCA_016928255.1 Bacteroidota bacterium | reverse complement strand
ATTCTTCGGCGTCATTCTTTTGTAAACTACAACGAAGTCATTATTATCCCGCAAGGATTCGATCCTGAAGACTTTCCCGTAGTTTTGGCTGACAAACGAACCAAGCCTGCAAGTTTGAAGATTGCCCATGCAGGAACATTCTACGCTGATAGAAGTCCTGCCTTTTTTTTCCAGGCCCTGGCAAATGTATTGCGTTCGAATCCGAGAATGCAGGGGCGTATCGAGATAAACCTTATCGGTAATGCGCGCGAGGAAGATAAACGGTTCGTGAAGCATTTAAACTTACAGGATACGGTAAATTTTCTCGGATATCTTCCGCATCGCGAATGCGTCAAATACCTTGCAGAGTCCGATTTATTATGGTTTGTAATAGATAACGACTACCAGACACCGGGCAAATTATATGAATATTTCGGAACCGGTAAGCCAATAATTGCATCTTTGGTCGAAGGATATACGAAGCAGCTTATACGAGAAAGCAATGCAGCCATGTGTGTTCCGTTAAAGGATATTGCTGCGCATGAACTGGCGATTATTGAGCAATTCGAAAGGTTTGAACGCCAGGAATTGGAAAAAATACCCGGTTCGTTTTCATCGAAATTCAACCGGCTTGAGCTCACGGGTGAACTGGCAAAGCAATTCGAATCGTTAATGGACTATGATCGTGCCGGTATTATAACTGTGAAGGAGCAATCTATATGAATATTCTGGTAATCGGTTCAGGAGGAAGAGAACATGCGCTTGTGTGGAAACTTCATCAGAGTCCGAGCGTCAAGAAAATATTCTGCGCTCCTGGAAATGCCGGTATTGAACAGTATGCTGAACTTGTCCAGCTCAAACCCACAGATATTAAAGGCCTGATAAAATTCGCGTCAGAAAAAAATATAGACCTTACGGTTGTCGGCTCCGAACAGCCTCTTGTTGAAGGACTTGTGGATGCTTTTGAAGAAAAAGGCCTGAAAATCTTCGGACCGAGCAAAGCTGCTGCACAGCTGGAAGGCAGCAAAGTTTTTTCCAAGGATTTTATGGCTCGGCATAATATTCCCACTGCAAAATACCGCAATTTTTCAGCAGATGAATACGATATAATAAAGAAATATATCGATACGATTAATCCGCCGATGGTATTGAAAGCAGATGGTCTGGCGGCCGGTAAGGGAGTTCTTATATGCAACGACCGGCAGGAAGCACTCGCAGCCCTTGATGAAATTGTTCTGCAAAAGGCTTTCGGCACTGCGGGTCAAAAAATTGTGGTGGAAGAATTTCTAACCGGCGAAGAAGCGTCTATTTTTGTGTTATCAGACGGGGAGCGGTTTGCACTGCTGTCGTCTGCGCAGGATCATAAACGCATTTTAGACGGAGATATGGGCAAAAATACAGGGGGAATGGGAGCGTATTCTCCGGCTCCGGTAGTGACGGAAAAAATTCTTCAGCAGGTCGTTCAGCAGGTCGTTATTCCTACATTAAACGGTATGAAACAGGAAGGTGCACCATATCGGGGCTGTCTGTATGTGGGATTAATGATAACGGCCGGTGGAATTAAAGTACTTGAATACAACTGCCGTTTCGGCGATCCGGAAACACAGGTAGTTGTTCCTCTAATTGACTGTGATCTGGCTGAAATATTTCTTTCAATTGCAGAACGCAGACTCGATCCGGTAAAGGTAAAATTACACAAGGCGGCAGCCGTGTGCGTTGTAATGGCTTCGCAGGGATATCCGGATAAATATCAGACCGGCAAGCAAATTTTCGGACTTGAAAATAATAAAATGGAAGACGGGATCGTTGTATTTCATGCAGGCACCAGAAACGATGCCGGAAAGATCGTGACTTCCGGCGGCCGTGTTCTTGGCGTGACCGCAATCGGATTTAACGATGAACTGGAGCAGACAATAAGGAATGCGTATAGTGCAGTCGGAAAAATTTCATTTGACGGCGCTTATTACCGAAGTGATATAGGCAAAAAGGCACTCAAGCACCTGTGTGCGGGCAGGGAAAATAAATAGTCAGGAGGCATAATGAATATTTTAATAACGGGCGGCGCCGGGTTTATCGCATCGCATGTGGCAGACGCATATATAGCCGATGGCCATAATGTTATAATAGTTGACGATTTATCGGGAGGGTATATGGAAAATGTCAATCCAAAAGCCCGCTTTTATCAGCTTGATATTCGAAGCGATAAATTGGAAGATATATTTCAAAAGGGAAAAATCGATGTCGTGAACCATCTTGCAGCGCAAATGGATGTCCGAAAATCAGTTGCGGATCCGAAGTTCGATGCATCTGTAAATGTGATAGGCGGACTTAATCTGTTCGAATGTGCGCGAAAGAACGGAGTTAAGAAGATTATTTTTTCCTCTACCGGAGGCGCGATATACGGAGAGCAGGATTATTTTCCTGCCGATGAGGAACATCCGGTTCGGCCGCTTTCTCCGTACGGAATCACAAAATTATGCACTGAAAAATATTTATTCTATTATAAGGCTGTTTATAATATAGATCATGTAATACTTCGTTATGCCAATGTCTACGGTCCGCGCCAGAATCCCCACGGTGAGGCCGGCGTTGTAGCCATTTTCTGCAATAAAATGCTTAATAATGAAAAACCGTTCATAAACGGTGACGGAAAACAGACACGGGATTATACCTACGTGGGTGATGTGGTAAAAGCCAACCTTTTAGCTTTGAAACATAATAGTTCTTCTATCTATAATATTGGTACGGGAATAGAGAGCGATGTCAATAAGCTGTTTCAAATTATCAGGAGCCATTTAAATTCTTCCTGTCCTGAGCAGCATGCCCCGGCAAAAGCGGGTGAGCAGCAGCGCAGCGTAATCAGCTATAAAAAAATTGAAAAGGAACTCGGCTGGCGTCCTGGAGTTCAGCTCGAAGACGGCCTGCGCATGACGGCGGAATATTTTAAAAATAAATTATCCCGGCAAGGATGATACCGGCTTAATGGTTGATCGTATCTTACAAGGCGATACACGTGCGATTGCCCAGGCAATATCGCTAGTGGAGAATGATACAAAAGAATCTGCCGGCATACTTCATGCAATTTTTCCGAATACAGGCGGCGCATATAGAATAGGAATTACGGGTCCTCCCGGCGTCGGGAAAAGCACACTGACAAATAAACTCTCCGGGTATTACAGAATAAATAAATTGAAAGTCGGAATTATTGCCGTCGATCCAACGAGCCCTTTTACCGGCGGGGCAATTTTAGGCGATCGCATCCGTATGTCCGACCTGGAAACCGATGAAGGTGTTTTTATAAGAAGTATGGCTTCACGCGGAAGCCTTGGGGGACTTAGCAGGAAGACAAAAGAAGCCGCTGATATTCTGGATGCCGCCGGATACGATATTATTTTAATCGAGACTGAGGGCGTGGGACAGTCTGAACTTGATATTATTAATACCGTCGATACAACTATCGTTGTCCTTGTTCCTGAATCAGGCGACGGTATCCAGGCGATGAAAGCCGGACTAATGGAGATAGCTGATCTGTTTGTAATGAACAAAGCTGACCGCCCGGGCTCCGCGCAGGCCGCAGCTTCAATTGCGTCAGTTCTTGAATTTCATCAGCGCAGCACAAAAGACTGGCATATACCGGTGGTAATTGCTCAGGCTAACGAAGGCAAAGGTATTGACGAAGTTGCTGCAGTAATCGATCGGCACCGCAGCTATTTGCATACATCAAACGGATTTATCGAACGGCGTAAAAGTCAGTTGAAGCTGCGTATAGTGGAACTTATAAATGAACAGATGAAATCCGAGTTCTGGACTCCCGGCCGGACGGCCTGTTTAGACCGGCAAATTGAAAAAATACTCACGCGGTCTCTTACGCCCTACGATGCAGCAAAAGAACTCTTTTCGCAATTCAAACAGCGGTAAAATGATTCATCCTTCCGGATAGTTTTATTTGATCAACACCCTATGAAATATAGATGCATAACCATATGTGTATTGTTATTTCTTTTTGTAAATGCTCATGCACAGCAGAACGATTCCAGTTACGCGGATGTGATTTCATGGGATTTTGATGAAGAAGACAAAAATGATTTTTCGTTATGGACTTTTCTGGAAGATATTTTTACTCCTCAAATAATTACCGATACAAAATATATACGGCAGTATATTATTGACGACCGGTTCCAGATTCTGCGCAGCCATTACGGAGATATACGTGCACTCGATGCCATTTATTTGAAATCGCTAAAAATATCCGACCATAATATTGCGCGAGCACTTTTTATTTCTTTAATGGCCGTACTGGAACACCGCAGTGTAGACATCAAAATTCCGGTTTTCAGTTCCTTAAGAATTCCCCTCACGTTCGAAAAAAAGAGGAATTTTGATGCACGTATCATGCATTTGCCTGTAAAAATTTATTCGGATTCACCGGCTTTTCCGGGCTGTGACCGGGATAAACTGCAGCATTTTTTTGCCTCTGCCTTTCTCTCGTATGTTTCTGAAGCGCCGGATTTTACCCGGATTACAGGCAATCTTGTCGAAATTATAGAAGATGCAATCGTTGTGGGCGGAGCTGAAGATCCGCGCGATAAGCGCGCCAACAGGCAGGGACAAAGCTTCGGAGAAGACCTGCTGATAGTGACAAACCTGCTGCCTTCGGACTACTTGACTTTTCGGTATGAAGAATGTAAATAGATATAATTCAATATCCACTTATACCTGACGGAAAACAATTCTGATGAAAACGGTTCTTGTGATTGACGATGACAAATCTGTACGCGATTCGCTGAAAATGATTCTCGAATACGAACATTATGAAGTTGAATTTGCCGAGAACGGGGAAAAAGGACTGCAATGCCTTGACCGCATTACTGTGGATGTCGTTTTGCTGGATGTGAAAATGTCAGGCATGGACGGCATCGAAGTGCTTACGAAAATCCGGAAGAAAAACGAGAAGCTTCCCGTGGTTATGATCTCCGGTCACGGCACAATTGAAACTGCTGTTGAAGCAACGAAATTAGGTGCCTTTGATTTTCTTTCCAAGCCTCTCGATCGCGATAAACTTCTTGTGACAGTTCGTAATGCCCTTCAGCATGCAAAACTCGCTGAGGATTATGAAAAACTTCAGGAACATGTGGAAGGAAAGCGGTGCATACTGGGTGAAAGCAAAAGGATAAAAGAAATTCTTGAAGTAATTCATCGCGTGGCGCCTACAGATGCGCGTGTGCTTATTACCGGGGAGAACGGTACGGGAAAAGAATTAATCGCACGTGCTATTCATCGTGAAAGCAAAAGGGCTTCCAAGCCGTTTGTTGAGGTAAACTGCGCTGCAATTCCCGCAGAGCTGATTGAATCCGAGCTTTTCGGTCACGAAAAAGGTTCGTTTACCGGAGCGACCGTGCAGAGAATCGGAAAATTTGAACAAGCCGACGGCGGCACAATATTTCTGGATGAAATCGGAGATATGAGCCTCCAGGCTCAGGCAAAAGTACTGCGTGCGCTGGAAGAAGGAAAAGTGGAGCGTGTCGGCGGCAATAAGCTTATTGCTGTCGATGTACGCGTGCTTGCAGCAACAAATAAAAATCTGGATGATGAAATCGGCAATGGGCACTTTCGTAAAGATCTTTTTCACCGCCTGAATGTAATACCAATACATGCTCCTGCGCTTCGTGAGCATCGTGATGATATTCCAATACTGGTAAATTCGTTTATCGATGATGTATGCGCAAGAAACGGTATTGCTAAAAAATCGATTTCCAAAGAAGTTCTTAATGTTCTTATGCAGAAAGACTGGCCCGGAAATGTACGTGAATTACGGAATGCAATTGAGCGGCTTGTGATACTATCGCCCGGTACATCGATAGATATTTCCGTGCTGAATGCATTTGGAGGTTCTGCGAAAAGGGAAGATACTGAAAATCTTGAGATCACGGGAACATTTCAGGATTTCAAAGAACGCGCAGAGGCAGCTTATATTAAAAAACAGCTTGAGATTCATAAATGGAATATTACAAAAGCCGCGGATTCAATGGAAATGCAGCGCAGTCATCTTTATACCAAGATGAAACGTTACGGATTGATGAAAGAGGGAGAAGAGGAAGAGTAAACCTTGTCAAGGTTTGGAACCTTGACAAGGTTGTGGACAAGACGAACTGGCACAAGTTAATAAAAAAGGGAAAGAAGAGGTGGAATTGTAATGTTAAAAATTTACTTAATTATATTATTGATTGCCATTATTTTTATCAGCACACCGCTATATTCACAGATACACGCTGGTACTATTAGTGAGCAAATAGAACATTGGCAAGGTAAGAACTCTAATGATATAATTGATTATATACTGAAACTGAAACCATTTACGGTAGAAAAATTTAATGATAATAAATTTTGTTTAGTTATTCGGACTGAAATCTATGGCCGGAAACCAGTGGAGTATCAGATAACATTGAGGCAGGAAAAAAATGGGGAAAATAAATTAATGCTCATTTTTGAACATCCTATTAGTAAAAGCATACAGAAACAGTACGAGGAATTGATGGAAAAGAAACCTGAAATTTCACTGGAAGAAGCCGCTACTCAAATAAAAATAAGACGAGATACTGTTTTTATTGATAGTACCTTTCAATATTATAATTTAATTAACGAAATGTATAAACTTGAATTTTCTGTATTATACTACAAAGGAATTCTCTTGGACGGAACTTATTCTCAGGTATATATGCATAACGATACCAATGAATATTATAATTTATTACCGTTTGGTGATATCGAATATAAATTTTCAAATTGGATTGAGAGGTTATTCATGGCGATGATAGATCATTTTTATGCTATCGATCCTTATCCGAATAATAAATGAAAAAATGATTAAATAACCTTGTCAAGGTTTTAAACCTTGACAAGGTTGCAGTCCGGTTAAGAACCTTGACAAGGTTAGGACAGGTCTGATAAAACTAAAGCGCCAATAAAAAGAAAAAAAACATGAAGTATACCGAGGGGCATTATTATCATATATATAATAGAGGTGCGCATAAGAAGGAAATATTTTTTGAAGAAGAGAATTACGATTATTTAATTTCTCTTTTTAAAAAATATTCGATAAAATACAATATTGTTGTTGCAGCTTATTGTTGTATGCCTAATCATTACCATTTGGTTCTCAAGCAACAAAATTATGGGGATATCGGCTCTTTCCTAAAAACAGTTTTCAATGCTTATACACAGGCGATCAATAAAAGATTTTGTCATAGTGGAACGATTTTTCAAGGGCAAGCAAAGATCAAAGAAATAGACACTGACTCATACTGCTTGCAGGTTATTCGATACGTTCATCTGAATCCGTTGACAGCTAAGCTTGTAAAAGACATGGAAGAATGGAAGTATTCCAATTACTTGGAATGGATTGGAAAACGAGATGGGAGTTTGATGGATTATCAGCTTCGGGATAGTTAATTTAAAATCGGTAAAGAATAACAGAAATTCGCAGAAGAATTTATTGAAGAGAATGACAAACAAAAAATAACTTCATATCTATTTGAAGAATAAACCTTGTCAAGGTTTCAAACCTTGACAAGGTTGCATATCCGGTTTAGAACCTTGACAAGGTTGTGGAATAGGATTAAGATTTTCTCCCCTTAGCTGCCTCAAACATTACCAGTGCCCCCGCAACCGAAGCATTAAGCGATTCGATTTTTCCATGCATTGGAATTTTTACCAGAAAGTCGCACTTTTCCCTGACCAATCTGCGAATTCCCTTTCCTTCGTTGCCGATTACGATTGCCAGAGGTCCTTTATAGTCGTGATCGTAATACAATTTATCGCATTCCATTTCAGTGCCTACTATCCATACTCCGGATTTTTTTAATTCGTCCAGTGTCTGTGCAATATTTGTAACCCGCGCAATCGGAATGTGAGCTGCAGCCCCGGCAGATGTTTTTACGACCGTGGAATTTACAGACGCGGCATTGTGCAAAGGAATGATAACTCCATGCACACCGGCGCATTCAGCCGAGCGGATAAGCGCGCCGAGATTGTGAGGATCTTCAATTTCATCAAGAATAAGTAAAAATGGCGGTTCTATTTTCTTATCAGCGGCAGCTAGAATATCTTCAATTTCAGAATATTTATATGTATCAATTACAGCTAAGACACCCTGTGCCTGAGTATCGCCGGCAAGCTCGGTGAAACTCTTTTTATCGGTTTCTTTGACAGGAACGGCGGATTTCCGCGCGAGCTGTTTTATCTGATCGATATGACTACCCGAGGCGCCGTGCAGAATCAGGATTCGTTCGATCGCCTGGCGCGATTTAAGCGCTTCGAGAACCGGCTGTCTGCCGATGATTAGATTATCCATTTTGATTTAAATTAACTTTTTGAGCGGACGCAGTAAGTATCCGCCAACCGATTAGTCCCGACACGATAAGCACGATTGAAATGATCTGTGCTTCGGTCAGATTTAATAGGATTCGCGGATTAGGCCGAATAAACTCTACAAGAAACCGTTCGATGCCCGATAATATCAAATAGAACATAAAGAGCTTGCCGGTCGGTGTTGTTTTTTTTCTTATGCTCCAGAGGAACCAGCAGATCAATGCACAAGCGATTAACTCATATATCGGTGTTGGGTGACAGAGGATATTGTCGGGAACAATTCCTCCCGGAAACTGGCCTGTAATTTCGGGGAAGTCTTTAAAAGCGGCGGAGGGAGGATAAGTTCCGTTAGAATAATCAGTACCCCATGGAAGCGTTGTAGGGAAACCGTAATCACCATCGCCTGAAAGGTGGCAACCGACTCTGGCGATTCCGTACCCGAGAATGAGTCCGGGTGAGATAGCATCGGTGATGGTTAAAAATTTTATTCCCTTTTTCTTACCGTACAAATAAACGAGAAATACTGCAAGTATGAATCCGCCGTAGAATGTCAATCCGCCGGGATTGAATATCATTCCGATGGGATCAATAATGAAAGAAGACCAATTTTCTATAATATAAAGTATTTTTGCGCCCGCAATTCCTGCAACCAGTGCGATCAGTGTAATGTTGTTTGCGATATTGGGATCGAGTTTACGGCGTTTAAATTCGCTGACAAAAAGATAACTGCCGGTGATAAAACCGAGAGCGAGCATTAATCCGTAACTGTAAACTGTAAAAGGGCCTATTTCAAAAAGTCGTGGACACATAATGATATCAATTAAAAATTCAAATCGTTTAGCAACAATTATAAAAGATTTACCGGCTCGTTTGAAACACCAATAAAAGGGACTTTCGGCTTTTTCAGGATTTCAACGGATGTTGATGAAATCCGAATCGAAAATTCGTTGACAGTTTTATCCTGTTTTATTACAACAAGATTGTACAGTCCCTCAAGTTTTTCATAATTACACCGGCCCTGGGCCGGGCCGGTTTGCGGCATCAGCAAATCGGGGACGTGAAGCCCTTTTATATGCAGGCGTATCTCATTTTCGATAATTTCATTTTCAAGGAGTATCTCATAACGGAAGCTGACGAATATTCTAATCGTCTGTACCAGAAATATAGTTATATTCCGTTTTGTTTTTTCATCATAAACATGAAAAATATTCAGCGAATAAATTGGATCACTTTTTTTTTTGCTTGCCATTTTCAGGAGAGAATTGTTATATCGTCCAGCGATACGGCAGTTTCTTCGCCGGTGAGCATGTTTTTCAATTTAGCAGATTTGGTTTTCAACTCCTGTTCGCCTATAACTATCACATAGTTTGCCGACTGCCGGTTCGCTTCCCGCATCTGAGATTTTATGCTTCGTCCAAGGTAATCAACTTCGACGCATATTCCTTTTTTACGCATTTCGTTTGCTTTTACAAATGCCCAGGCCCGGGCGGTCTCATCCAGGCCGACAAAATAGAGGACCGGAGCGGCCTGTTTTATTTCGTTCTTTTCAAGTTTGGCCAGCACCATTATAAGACGCTCAATTCCAGCCGCGAATCCGACTCCGGGTGTGGATTTCCCGCCGAGTTCATCCACGAGCAGATCATATCTACCTCCGCCGGCAAGTGCATCCTGAGATCCGAGTTCAGTACTGGTAATTTCGAAAGCGGTCTTTGTATAGTAATCCAACCCGCGCACGAGCCTTCCATCCACTTCGTATGCGATCGAAAGCGATTTAAGCAGGGACTGTACTGCTTCAAAATGAGTTGAACATTCTTCGCACAAATATTCGCGCATAAGCGGCATATTGGCTGTTAATTCACGGTCTTTTTCGTCTTTCGAATCAAGGACGCGGAGCGGATTTTGTTCGATGCGTGCCTGACTGTCCGGTGACAGGGCGGACGAAATTTTACGAAGTTCGGTTTGCAGCAGCTTTTTATAAGCAGGCCGGCATTTTTCACAGCCGACAGAATTTATTTTCAAAGAGAACAGGTCGATGCCCAGTTGTTTATATATTTCCAGAGGCATTACCATCATTTCTACATCCAGTAATGAGGAAGATGCGCCCAGAGCTTCTGCACCGAACTGATGAAATTGTCTCAGGCGTCCGGCCTGAGGGCGTTCCTGCCTGAACATCGGTCCGATATAATAGAGTTTTGTAAGTGGGGCCTGTTCACCCAGGTTATTTTGAATATATGCACGTAATGTCGATGCAGTCCCTTCGGGACGCAGAGTGATGCTTTCTTCGCTCCGGTCCAGGAAGGTGTACATTTCTTTACTGACAATATCGGTAAGTTCTCCTATACTGCGGGCGAATAATCCGGTCTGTTCGAATATCGGTGTTCTGATCTCCTTATAATTGAAATTATGCATCACGCGGCGGATAACGGATTCGGCATTCTGCCACCCGGTAATTTCATCCGGAAGTATATCTTTT
>JAFGLB010000101.1 GCA_016928255.1 Bacteroidota bacterium | reverse complement strand
GAACGTTCCAGAGCTTGATTTACTGCGGCAAGCACCAGATCTTCCAGCATTTCTTTTTCATCCTGATTGATAACTTCTTTCTCGATTTCAATTTTCACGATATGCTGTTTACCGTTCGCAACAACTTTTACCATGCCTCCGCCGGATTCGGCAGTTACCGTTTTATTTTCCAGCTCGGCCTGCACCTGATCCATTTTTTCCTGCATCTTCTGAACTTGTTTCATCATCTGCTGCATATTCGGCATGCCACCTTTAAACATCGTATACTCTCCTTAGATTTCTAAAAAATAATAGGTTAATATACCCTGAAATGGAGGGAAAGTCAACGAACCTATTAATCACACTTTTTCTTGACTTTCGAGCAAAATGCAGATATATTTAATGAAAGCTCATCTGTTACGGTGAGCTTTTCAGTTCATATTCCGCGATAGCTCAATGGTGGAGCATCCGGCTGTTAACCGGAGGGTTGTAGGTTCGAGTCCTACTCGCGGAGCAGTTCGACTTATCCCATCATCTATGATGGGATTCGCTCACTGCTCCTAAAGCGCCAATAAAACATCATTATAAGAACTGTCCTGAGCGAGGGAGCGAAGCGACCGAGTCGAAGGAAAAAAATATGCCTGCATGGTTCTATATGCTACGGTTATCCTCAGGTTCATTTTATTCAGGTGCAAGCAGTAATCTGGAAAAGAGGATTTCTAACCACTTCTCTGGAAGAGGCTGCCGTACAACCAAAATAGACAAACCAATCGCCCTAGTCTATACAAAACAATTTGATACAATGCAGCAAGCGCTTCACCGCGAACAACAAGTAAAACGATGGACACATGCAAAGAAAGAAGCACTAATTAATGGCGACTTCATGGAATTAAAGCGTTTAGCAAAATGCAAAAATTCAAATAAACACTAAACACACCGATTCAGTATCGGTTTTTTGTATCTTATGTAAGAGCAATAAAGTACATCTGGGAATCATAGCCAGTAACGCGCGAACCGCAGCCTTTATATATATATGAATCAATAACCGCATGATAGTTCGCTGCTGCGAACGATTCCCCAATACCAAACGCGCTATTCTCGTAATATTCTGCAGCAACATCCGTCCCAATGAGATCGGATCGGGACTACTCGCGAAGTTATAAAAGCTTGATGATTTTTCACCAAACTTTTTTTGTTTATTGGGGAGTATTCCGGTCTGACAATGAATTATTGCCCTCTTCTTTTGCCTGAAGAAGTGCAATCTGCTGGGCGAGATTTTTTACTTGTGTAGTAAGTGCGGAAATCCTGAGCGAGAAATATAAACACAGTAAAACAATAAATACCAACGCAACAAAAAAAAGTGTGTTGACGGGCAGTGCAATACCAATGAGTCCAGAAAGGTAATCCAGAACATCACTCTGAACAGCGATTAATATAAAGGCAAATCCAGCCATCAGCCAGATAAAAGAATATTCCTCTCGCAGTTTACGCCTTCGTACTAATTCGATTATTCCCAGAAAAATTGTCAGGCCAATAATAACAGTAAATATCTTTAGACGAAGAGGCATAAGTCGCTCCTTAAGTAGTCTTATTTATTCTTTTCCGGCGTAACATGGTAATGAAAATAGAAAGAAACATTTTTATCGTATAATAAACGGGTTTTAGACCATCATGCTGGGACTTGCCGCCGGTTCTTGGCAGTACTTTAATCGGTATCTCGATCATTCTAAATCCGGAACGATGCAGTGTGAGAAGAAAATCGGCGTCAGGGTAATCAAATGCATATACATCCTGTACACAAAAAAGGAGGGTCGTTGATTTAAATGCCCTGTAGCCGGATGTCGGATCTGTAAGCTTTTCCCGGATTAAAAATGATACAATCTTCCCGAAAATCATATTTCCTGCATTACGCAGAATAGATATATCAGATTCGTTTCCATTAAGAAAGCGCGATCCAATGATAAAATCAGCATCTGTCTCATTGAGCTTGCTGACAAAAGCCGGGAGAAATTCGGGTGGATGTTGTCCGTCTCCGTCAAGCTGTATTACGTACTTATACCCGTTCTGAACGGCATATTTGTATCCTGTCTGCAAAGCTGTACCCACGCCCAGATTAAAAGGATGACTTATTACCAAAGCTCCGGCCTCATTGCTCACCCGGACTGTTTCATCCTTTGATCCGTCATTAATAACAAGTATTTTTGCAGCAGGAAGAAATCGGCGTACTCCTTTTATTACATCCGCTACCCGTTTTTCTTCGTTATGTGCAGGAATTAATACTAGTATTTTTTTCTCTGATATCAATAAGTTCCTTTAGCAGTATCCTTTATTTCAATTTTGATAAGGATCAGGCTAGAATCATATTGAGCAAATCTACATATGCGTGTTAATAATGTCAAGAGCACAGCTTGATCATTTCACATTTTTATTGCTTCAGCTTGCAAGGCCTGAAGTAATTCGCTAATTTCAATATGCGCGTGTATTTTTAACACAATTATGATCATCCTTGATTAACCAATATCGCTCATTTTACATTTATTTGCACGCATATAAATGATAATTTGATACAAGAAACAATGACTGTTTTAAAAAGGAAACAAGAGTTAAAAAATACTTCTCAGCAGTTACAAAAATACGCAGACGGCAATATCTTTTCCTTTATCCTGATCGCTCTTGCTGTATTTGCGGTTTATTCTGCCACTCTTAATTATCCTTTCCAGTTTGACGATGAAAGCAGTATCGTATATAATAACGACATAACAACTCTCACATCATTTAATAATATTCACTACTGGTTAAGCGCATACAGGCCGCTTGCCGCATTTTCCTTTGCTTTAAATTTTTATTTTGGCGGACTCGACGTATCCGGTTATCATATTGTGAACCTGTTTATCCACATTATATCCGGTTTTTTTGTTTATTTCCTGATCAGGCTCTTATTGAATTTAAACAATTACAGAAATCACAAAACAGACAGATATAACAATTGGATCGCATTGTTTTCAGCTTTAATATTTGTCATCCATCCGATACAGACTCAGGCAATTACATATATTGTGCAAAGGATGGCTTCGATGGCTGCGATGTTCTATATCGTATCAGTTTATTTATATGCAGCGGGAAGAATTGAGCATGTTCAAAATAGTAATATATCCAGAGCAGTATTATTTTATCTCTCAGCATTAATATGCGGCCTGCTGGGAGTAATGACAAAACAAAGCGCAGCGACTTTCCCGTTCGCTTTTCTTTTATTCGAGATTTGTTTTGTTAGAGACAGAGAAAATAATATTTTTAAAAAATATATTATAGCTTCATCTGCTGTCCTTATAGTAATCAACGCTTTATTCCTTTATTATAACAGGCAGCCACTATCGTATGCTTTACATGGCGCCGATATAAGCAGTATGGATTACCTGATTAACCAATTTGTCGTTATAATAAAATATCTGCGGATGGTATTGCTGCCAATAAACCAGTGTGCAGATTACGGAAGTATAAGCGACGGTTATGATTTAGTAAAGACCTTCTGGATGTTTGATGTTATCGGAAGTCTCTTGTTATTAATACTGCTGTTTGCATCAGCAGTCTTTCTTTTCAAAAAGAATAAAGCTGTCTCTTTCGGAATATTCTGGTTCTTTTTAGCACTGTCTGTTGAATCGAGCATCATACCGATTGCCGATCCGATGTTTGAACATAGGATGTACCTGCCGATGGCCGGAATCAGCTTAACGATCGTAGCAGGGATTTTTATGCTGATGAATAAATCTAAGGCAGTTTATGTTTTTCTGGCTTTGTCAATACTGATTCTTTTCTGGGGTATCCTTTGCTATTCAAGAAACGAGGTGTGGAAAGATAAATTAACTTTATGGACAGATGTTGTTAATAAAGCGCCGAATAATGCAAGAGCCTGGTATAATATGGGAATATTGATAAAAGATCTTAGAAGATATGACGAAGCATTAATATATTTTGACAATGCGATAGAATTAAAACCTGATTACAGCGACGCTCTGCTTAACAAAGGTATGGTATATGCATCACTCGGAAAGATAGATGAAGTAATTAAATGCTATAACAGAGTAATCGAACTGAATCCGGACGATTATCAATCATGGAATAACATAGGTAATGCACTTGAGAAAATCGGAAGATATGGAGAAGCGATTGACCGCTATAAAAAAGCGGCAGAAATTAAACCGGATTTTGAACTGGCCTGGTACAATGCCGGAGTCGCTTCAGCAAGGTCAGGAAATCAGGAAAAAGCTGTAGAATTTTACAATAAAGCACTTGAAATAAAACCTGATTTCGATTTAGCCTGGCATAATAAGGGAGATGCTCTTTCATCTCTCGGCAAGTATCAAGAAGCTGTTAAATGTTATGATGAAGCGATAAAAATAATTCCAGATTCATATAAAGTCTGGAATAATAAAGGAACAGCTTTAAAAAACATCGGTCAATATAAAGAAGCAATAGAGTCATACGATAAAGCACTGGCAATCGAACCAAACTTCGGTATGGCATGGTTCAACAAAGGAGTTACGCTTTCAATAATTGACCTGAATGAAGAAGCCATCAAGTGCTATGATAAAATGATAGAAATCAATCCGGCTGTATATGAAGCCTGGAATAATAAAGGAACTGTTCTGGAAAAATTAGGGAGATATGAAGAAGCGATTAAGTGCTACGATAAAGCACTTGAAATTAATCCGAGTTTCAGCACAGCTCAAAGCAATAAATTCCTGACCCGGCAAAAGAACCGGATAAAAAAAATCAAATCAAAAGAATCTTCCGTAAAATCAAGTAAATAACTCTGCTTACTGTTGAAAATTTACTTAACTCTTTCTGTCATCATTTTCCAGCTTTTCCGGGGAGATAAAATAATCCTGCCAAGAAATCCGAGAACGTGACCGGGCTGCGCGCGGTTTTGCCAGATCCATTTAAAAAAACTTCTTGTTATCAACCTGGAGTTTAACGGACTTTTTTTAATAATGCCGTCGTAACGCGGATCGCTCATTTCTTCAATACCGTATATCCAGGCAAACGGAATAAAACCGAAATACTTTTTAATTATAGCTGCCGTTGTACGAAGATGCGTTTCGCGGATACGGAGTGATTTAGCTGCCGGGTGGAATCTGTTGTATGCCCACAGGTGTTTTACGTATCGGTATTTCCAATCCGGATGCTGTTTCTGTAAAAAACCCAGACGAATCCAAAGGTCAAGATCCATTGAATTCTGCAAATCGGCATCCAGATAACCGACTGCTTCAATCAAAGTTCTTCGAAAAAATGCTGCAGGCTGGGAAATAAAACAAGTATAAGGAAGTCGTTCCAGATTAAATTCTTCACATGGATACTTATATAAAAAATTCCCTTTATCGTCTATATTATCCGTATCACCATACACCAGCATTAAAAGCGGATCCTGAGCAAACAATTCTGAAACTTCACTTAGAACACCTGGAGCAAGGAGATCGTCGGCATTAACCCAGCCCAGAATATCGCCTTTTGCAATCCGAAATCCCTTATTAACTGCATCAGTCTGGCCATTATCCTTTTCCGAAATCCATTGCAGCCGTCCCTTATATTTTCTTAGTATATCTAATGTAGGGTCTGTAGAGCCTCCATCGATGACAACATATTCTACGTCGTTACAATCCTGAGTAAGAACGCTTAGAATAGTCTGTTCAATGAAATCACCCTGATTATACGACGGCGTAACGATACTGATCATTGCCATCTACCCAGAGCAAGATACTTCACTTTTGGGCCCAGCCGTGCGGGATCGAGCTGCCGCCAGCAGTCAATGATCGTTATAGAATTGCCGATACAGGAAGAATCAATCGACTTCAACTCTTTTGCCTGTGTTGTCACAATCCCCAGTGATACTCCGTCAAGACATTCTCTAATAGACTCAGCGTAATGCAATTTTTCACCATACACCGCCCGGACTGTCTCAATCGCTAATGGATCATACACGGTAATTTCAATTTTCTTTTTTTTCAGAAGTTCGTCTATGAGTTTTGTGGCGGGTGATTCTTCGATTACACATGTATCACGTTTGTATGAAAGACCGAGTACTGCAATCCTGCTGCAATTACTCTTTTCAAGAATACCAATTATTTTTTCCGCGACATGCTTAATATTTGAACTATTTACACGATCCGTCGTAGCGGCCAGTTCTGTTTCAATTCCATAATTGCTTGCAAAAGCAGCAAATGCCCTGTTATCCCGCGGAAAACAGGGTCCTCCGTAGCTTAATCCTCCCTTGAGATAAAACGGCGAGATGCGTCTATCTGCGCCAAGCGCTTTCGTAATATCATCAATATTAGAATCCGGAACTGCTTCACAAATCCTCGCCAGCGTGTTGGCAAAACTGATTTTCAATGTGATAAACGAATTCAGGCTGATCTTGGCAATTTCTGCGCTGATAATAGACATCCTGGCATAGTAAGGATTACTTTCACATACATTTTTATACGACTCCGCCAGCATATCTCCCGCCCTCTTGTCGCTTTCACCGATGAGCAGTATATCAGGATTTAAAAAGTCCTTAACGACACTTCCTAATGCAATAAATTCCGGATTATAACAGACTCCGAAATCTTTATTAAGTTTCTTCCCTGATATTTTTTCAATTAAGGGAATTAAGTTTTTTTCAGTTGTTCCCGGAGTAACAGTCGATGTGATAACAAAAAGATGATAACTTTTATTTGATGTTTTAAATGCCCTGGCCAAGAGACCCAAAGCATCCTGAAGATAATCATCAGAAAAATTTCCGTCGGGTCTGCTTGGAGTCGGGACAATCAGCATTGTTATATCGGTTTCATTTAGCGCTTCGGAAAAATCCGTCGTTGCGCTTAACCTTCCTTTTGCAGATGTAATCGTTTCTTGTAATTGCGGTTCCACAAAAGGGGCTTTTCCAGAATTAATTGCATCAACAAAACTTTGGTTTATATCCACACCAATTACCTGATGACCTTTAGCAGCAAAACATGCAGCAGAGCACGCACCAAGTTTTCCTAAGCCTATTACCGAAATTTTCATGCCGAATTCCCTATCCTTTTTTATTGTTTACCTGTTCTTCTATCCATCGATATGTCTTTTCCATTCCTTCGCGCAGTGACTTTGAAGGTGCCCATCCTATTTTCTGTGCAATTAACTTATTATCGGAATTCCTGCCCCGAACACTGAAGGGACTCGAGATATGATTTATGCTCAGTTTCTTCCCTGCAATATCCATCGCCATCGCGGCAAGCAAATCACCGATTAAAAATTCATCTGCAGGATTCGGACTGAATTCCGGATGTTTCATGTCAACTCCACTAACCCAATAATTTTCTTCTTTCAGCCATTATGTAAGATGACTGCATATAAATCCGCCTGCACCGCAGATGAGGACTGTTTTCTTATCCTTCATCAATTCTCCTTATTTTTCATAGTTATAGTAGCACATAAATGCCATCCAAATTTTTTCTCTAACAGACGAAACAACTTTTTGGGTAATATTCGGAAATACCATACCTTCACATAGTGATAATTTATATAATCAGAAATTTTATAAGGAAAGATATGATCGACAAATATCTCATTTATTTTAAAATCACGCAATAAATTTTGCACAGTACGCTTCGTATAAACATACGTTACCGGGCAGCCGGTTTGAGCTTCGGAATACTGCGCAATTGTATTATTAAGCTTCCAGAATTTTCCTTTAGCTTCAGTAAGAAGCAGCCAAAACACTTTATAAGATATTTTATTATAGACCATAATTTTTATAATAGTCTGAGATCCAGCATAATATTGCTTTATTTGTTCAATAACATTTTCAGGATGAGGAGTGTGATGGATAACTCCAAATGAGTATATAAGATCGTATTCAAATACCGGGATAGTATTTGAAAGCGTTTCGGCATTCGCTCTGTAAAATGTAATCCTATCCGTAAGACCGAACACCTCTGCCCTTTTTTTTGCGATACGCAATGATTCATCAGATACATCGACAGCAGTTACAAGAGCTCCAGCTCTGGCAAAGTTGATAGTATCGGTCCCAATTCCACATCCAATTTCCAGTACTCTTTTTCCCCGCCATTTTTCAAATTGAGCAAATAGAGGAATATGAGGTTCAACAAAGTATTTACGTGCTTCAACTTCATCAAAGTATTCCTTCGTTCCGATCTCTTTCTGTGAATGCCGGATATTACACGGCCGGGAATTCCAATATTCCCTTACTCGCTCAATTTCTACTTCAGAAAACAATTCTATAGTTTTATCCAAACTATGACTCGCCAAATCACTCATAGGGTTGGACCTCTATCAACTTTTTATCGAATAGTCCCCAATTTTCATTGTTAAAATTAATCGCCTGCTGCTCATCAAACATCTTACCGGCCAAATTCATACATTCTCTATAATCCAGCATCGGAATACCCAAAAATTCCATTCGTTTTTTAAGTTCTTTATCCTGTTCAGGAGTCCAACCTGAGCCGTGTTCGATATGATACATCCGCATTGGATCACCAAGGATAATTTCATCAGCACCGCCGTAGTAAGCATTATAACATAAAAGCGAATCAATGTTAAAGGAAAAAATCGGCATTTCCGGATATCCGCGAAGCATAAACCAATTCTCTTTTGATAAAAGAGTGAAATCCCCGCAGCCGTTTGTATGAAGAACCACGTACGGCCGTTTCAATAAGGTACGTTTATTATCAATGTTTTTCTCAACTACCGCCTTGTCATCTTGGTGTAAGTCCGTATGCGTCATACCTATCCTCCAGTAGCATTCCCAGAGCATGCTGCCTGGAGGTTCAAGATGCATATTCTTATTCGTGGATGTGAATATTTTTTTTATTAAAGTTCTCAGCAGCATAATTCGATTAAGGAAAAATATCCGCCATTTGCTTCCATCAAATATATCTTTAAAAGAAAACTTATATGGGAGCCATACTCTGATCCATCTAAAAACCTTAAAAACTTTTATTCTGATTCCAGTGAATATTTTAATCATCAAATCCAAAGCGCCTTGAATAGATTTAAAGAATCCGGGAAATTTCTTATGTAAGAATTCCGATATCTTAACCCTGCGTTCCTTAATCCATTTAAAATATAGATATCCCGGTGAAAAAGTCCCTTCCCTTGTATTTATCCTTATGATATGCGTCCGGCAATATTCAAGCTGTTTTTGAATTGTTTTATTCAGCGGTATAGATGCCTGTGCGTCATAGCGGTCGATTCTATACATTTTTTCCCTATCAAGTTTTCTCGATGCCAGGAATGCTATAAGTTCGTCTGAAAAAAGAAGATCAATGTTCGTTGCAATAATAAAGTCACCATATGCCCTGCGTATTCCGATATTTTTTGCAATCATCTGAAACAACGGAAGCTTGTCGGAATACGGATAAGTAGAATGTACCGCTGCAGGAACTGTAATAATCCGAGTTTTGCAGGGAGTTTGTTCTTTAGGCCATTTCAGCGCTTCAATCAAAGGGGGCCGATCAGTTGGCGGATTCCATTCAACTATGATTAATTCCGATGGGAGATCGAATCGTCGCGTCTGTTCTAGCAAACCGGATAAAAAAATCTGCATCCGGCGGAGCAAATCTCCCCCGTGATTATCATTTCGGGAAGTTACTACAAAACTAATATACGGCTTATAAACCATTCTTTTATTTTAGCTTTTAAATTAAATCGTTTTTTATCATATTTTTCGGATTAAGCATGGATTTTCCCAAGATTGGACTCCATCGTCAAATTTTATCGTGCCCCATTCGGTATCGCACTTACTGTTTATCTGAAAATCCCAAATTTTATTCCATCCTAACGATGAAAAAAGAATACGCAGTTCTTCTTCGATTTTCATCGAATGTGTGCCGATATGAATTTTTTTAGCTTTCTTATTAATTATATCTTTAGCAGCATTTAGAACTTCGAACTCCGTTCCCTGAATATCCATATCGATCAGGTCAATTTTATCGAGACCATCTAGTATTTTCTCAAGAGTGAAAACTTTTACATGCTTGTTCATATCTATCTCAGGCGAAGTGCTTGGATCTTGTAAAAAAGAATTTCTAACTTTTTTAATACATGCTCGAAAAACAGAGGTACTGTCGTTTTTCTTTATGATACTTTGACCGTAAGAGGTATTAGGAATTCCCATAGGGAACAGACATCTTCCGTTTTTTTCCCCGACTGCTGCCTGTATTAACCGAAAATTTTTTAATAACAGATTATTATTAACAATATGCTCTTTCATCCATCTGAAATGTGTCTCTTCAGCTTCTACTCCTATCATCAAAAATGGAATTTGTATTTTCGCTGTCTCAATTGCCTTAGCAGCATTTACAATCCATCGTCCGTAACCAGCGCCAAGTTCAACCATAACAAATTTTCGGCTAGCGTTATGAACACTCTCCAGAAGATCAATCCACTCAAAATATTCTTCATCAATTTCGGGATAGGTACTTTGGATATAACGATCTGATTCTCCCTTTTGATATTCAATGGCAAATGAATGATGAACTTTTGCTCCTACAAAAGTAGCCCATGCATACTCACGTTCAAGTATTCCTGCCCAGCGGGGGAAGTAATTAAAAATTTTGTGATGATTCAATTATAGTTCTCGTTTTCGTCTTCTATTTTCCACTGTTACCAAAAACCTTACTCCAAAAAGGCTTCACCGGCTCCAATCGTTTTCTACCTATAAGAATCCAGCTCGGATTAATCCAGAATAGATCCGATAATTCCTTTTGCAGTAATTTACCGCATTCATTTATTGCTTCCATTACACTGATTGTCGATAATCCCTCTATATTTACTTTTTCATCAGGACAGTAATCATGCCAGATAATAAGTCCACCCGGCCGCAACAATTTGAGTGCCTTTTTTGTATCAGAGATAACTATATCTTTTTGATGACCGCCGTCTATGAAGATAGAATCAAAAAAACCGGCGGGGAAATTCGATATATCCCAATCTTTGCTGTCGCAAAATATCTGACAGACGCGATTGCCTAGATTTTTCTCGCGATAGAGATGCCCTATGAAACCGTATGCATCCGTATGGTAATACATATCAGTCGTTTTCTCATCAATTTTTACTTCAAGTTTTTCGGCTCCCTGAGGAATGCTTTCAGTATTTTCAAATTTTCTCCCGTACGCCCAGGAGCCGTCAGCCTTTGCCTCACCTCCAAGAAGATTTATTGTCCATACGGTGGCACCGGATTCCTCAAGACATAGAACAGTTCCGAATCCTTCCCAGGTCCCGAATTCAAGGTGCCGTTTAGGTTGAAAATTCCTAAAAAGGTATCTTAAAATCGGAGCATCATCAATTTCCATTTTCCATTGAGAGAGAGGTTTTTCCGATGAAGACTCAGGATAATTGATCTTTTTTAAGAAAGCGAGACGTTTATGCAAATCATATACGGAGACTTTTTCTATAGTCATTTCAGGATTTCCGTCTGAGATCGAACCAATTGAAATCATTGTCGTGAAAATTCAAATGAAACACTACATCGAACTTTGCAGAATCAAGTCTGGCTAAAAGTTTGTCCAAGTTGTACCATTCTACCCAAGGAGTCAATTCTCCGTCTGTTTTCTTCCCCCATTCGCTAAATGGAAGATTCCCTTCGCGCTCCCAGCGTTCTTTTGGATATGCAAGTTCAATCCATCGTCCGCCTGTAGGTAAATGTTCAAGTAATATTTTAGATTCCTCTCTCATCAGTTCAAACGAGGCATTAATCATAGATCCCTGACACCAAACTACATCAAAATCCGACGGGAGCGAGGCAAGAGTATCAATACTATTTAGATAACAGAATTCAGCATTTTTAATATCCATCAACCGACATAATCGCCGGATAACAGCAAGATTCTCTTCAACAATATCGAGGAATGTCATCTTTGCACCATTCTGCGCAAAAGTTATACCATCAATACCCAATCCGCTTCCGACATCAAGAACCTTTTTTCCCCTAAGAACATCTTTATATAGAAGATGATACCAGCCACGGACGGAAAATTCATCACCTTCACAAGCCTCTTTTCTGGTATTCAACCACCAATTCAGAAGGTGATCATCATCAAATGAAAGAATTTCCTTAGACGAAGATCGTCCGGAACCTGCCGGCACTTCAAACCATTTATTCCGAAGATCTGTCAGAACTTTATTAATTGAATTATTCATAGTTGTTTTCCGACAGAGTCAATTTCTTTTTTCCAGGCAAATGACCGCATTTCACTTCTTATCATCTCTTAAAAAATACTACTTTTAAAATTTTCACCATATACTCTGCCGCAATTTCGGCACGTCGTTATATGCAAATCGTTCCATCTCAGCAAATAATTCGCGAAATTTTACTTCTTCAACGTCAGCGTATACATGTGCATTATTTACTTCTCCGATACGGCGCCATTCGAACGGACTATCGATGGTAATAATGCCTTTTTCTCTTAATAAGTCATAATCCGGTGAACCCGGAAGCGGGACATACCAATTGACTCCCATAATCGGAGGTTGTATGGCTCTTACAAACTCAAAGGTCTTGCCGATATCTTCCTCGGTTTCACCGGGATATCCTAGAATGATACTGGCATGATAAGGAAATTTCAATTTTTTATGAAGTTCCGCAGTAAAATAATTATACCTTACGTCCATTCCCTTATTCATTGAATCAAGAACGGACTGGCTGCCTGATTCAAAACCATAAAATAGAAACCTGCATCCGGCACGCCACATTAATTTTAATAATTCTTCATTAACCTGATTCGGCCGCATATTTGCGTACCACTCAACTTTCTCTTCGAGCTTCTGCTGCAGCATTAACTCACAAAATTCAATTAATAATCTTCTATTATTTCCTATCGTACTGTCAATAAAATAAACACTATCTATATGATAATCTTTGGCCATCTGGCATATTTGATTAACAAGATACCCGGCGGAATAAAATCGCACAGAAGACAGAGCGGGATAAGCACAGAATGCACATTTATATACGCATCCTCTTCCCATCATCAGATCAAGAGTCCGAACGGCTTTAAATTTTATTTTACTAAATGACGGAAATGAATAAAACTTATAATCGCAAAACGACCAATCTGGAAAAGGCAGATCATCAAGAACTTCTGTTTGTATTCCTTTTTCAAGAGAGATTGTGTTTTTTCCGCAGACTCCCGGAATTAAATTCAGAGTCTTACCTTCTGCGATATCCAATATACCTATATCCGCTTCTCCAATGAAAGAATAATCGAAATCCAGGTCTTTAATCGTTTTCACAGGTTCAGTTGATGCATGAATTCCGCCTGCAATAAAAATCGGTGTAATTCCGATTTCCCTGCAAGTCTTACGCGCATATTTGACTGCTTTCTGTACTTCTAAATAATGGACTGAAAAAAAACCGAAACCGATAATATCGGGACGAAACTCTTTTATAGACTGCGATAAAATAAACAGACACTGCGAAAAATCACCGCGAGATGCAACCATATCTCGCATCAAATCCACAAGGCGTACTTCATGATCATGATTTCTTAATATAGTTGCGAGAAGAACGAGAGAATACGGACCATTTCGCCACTCCTGAGAAAGATCATGCTCGACGACTCCTTCATCATGATAATTCCAGGGTTGTATAAGTAAAACTCGCGCCATTCTTACTCTACTAAGAATATCAATATTATTTTTTTTTATAGCTCACAATAACGTCGACTATTTTATATATTTTAACTTAATATCCGTATCCAAATTCATCAGAGAATCTCCTCCGAAAAGATTCTCCCCTCCAAACACCTCAAATTCCATGGTGTCCAGGCGATAATCATAAATTACGGTTTTTGCCTGGTTCATTACCATCGCTCCTGCAAAATATTTGCCTCTTCCTAACTTCAGATTTACCGAAAAAGAGCATTCCAGAATATCACTTTTGTTTTGCGCAGGAATAAAAAACTTTCTAACGGCAGTGCTGGTCCAAAATACACTTATACCCAACGTGTTTCGAATTACAAGTTGAACGTTTACATCCTCTATATCCTGGAACATCAACGCTCGTATAATAAAATTACAATTCTGTCCAGTTTGCACTGCTGTACTCTTATGTCCCTGATCATCAATCATACCAAAGTCAATTATCTCTGCTGCTTTATTTCCCAACCGGGTTTCAATTTTAGGATTCATCATCCTAATCTGTTTAAACTTGTTAAGCGCATCTTTTCTCAGTTTTCTGCGATAGGTATTCTCCCTTCCTGATTCGTCATCCCCCATTTCTCTTTCATACTGCTTTTCCTCTATACCGGTATATTCTTTGATTACTCGAACAGTCTTCTGCACCTCTGGTTGTTTCCGTACCGGTTCATTTAAAACAAGTCGTATGTAATAATCAGTCACATCCTTGGCTGCTCCCTCTTTTTCAATCCTTCCATGTTTCAGAAGCAACGCATAATCGCACAAAGAATTAATTGTATCCATATTATGAGACACAAAAACGAAAGTTTTGTCCCGCTTTAGAAATTCTTCAATCTTTGCATAACATTTTCTCTGAAAACTCATATCCCCTACTGCAAGCGCTTCATCTATTACAAGTATATCCGGATCTGTATGGATTGCACAGGCGAAACCCAAACGGACATGCATGCCGCTGGAATAACACTTTACAGGCTGTGTAATAAAATCACCAAGATCAGCAAAATCTTCAATAAGCTCGGCACGCTCAATCATTTCCTTTTTTGAATATCCAAGGATCGCTCCCTGAAGATTAATATTCTCCCGACCCGTGAGTTCTGAATTAAATCCTATTCCCAGTTCCAGAAGAGATGAGACTCTACCTCGCGCTTTCACTGTTCCAGATGAAGGAAATAAAGTTCCGGAAATTATCTTTAAAAGCGTACTTTTCCCGCTTCCATTCTCTCCAATAATACCGACACACTTCCCCCATGGAACAGAAAAAGTGATATCTTGTAAAGCCCAGAATTCCTGTCTTCTTCTTTTAATTCCAAAACTGAAAAGATCTTTTATTCTGTCAGACGGACTCTGATAAAGTGTATAGTGCTTCGCGACATCCATAACCGAAAGCGCTCCGCCATCATCAAAAGCAATTTTTTCTTTTCCCCAGAAGGGAATTTTTTGTCCGCTTTTCTTTTTAGTATCAGAACACATTAATATTTATTTATATCTGAGAATGAAAAATTCTTAGTTAAGATACAGCTCCTATTCCATATACTCTTCTTCATAGGTAGTCGGCTATCTCACACTTAAACGTATTGAAAATCATTCCACCTACAAGAAATGTTAAAATCGATATTCCGAACATATAGAAAAGTATATTCATCGATAAAACCATTTCTTTTCCGATAAAAACCACTCTTAATCCTTCTATGATCGGATATAATGGATTCGCACGAAATATAAATGCCAGCCAGGGATATGACGGCTGCACCATTTCGACCATTTGATGTGAATAAAATACAGGTGTTAAAAAAAGAAGAAGCGTTAAAATGATTGCCACAACCTGATCAGTATCCTTAATTATTACACCGATGCAGGAAACAATCCAGGATAGCCCTATCGTAAAAAGAATTAACGGAATAATAAATACAGGTAAATATACAAGATTCATCAGTTCCGGAGCTATCCCGTATGCAGCCATAAAAATAATCACCATACAAAAATTTACAACGGCGCCGATGAAAGCTGTTGCAAATGAAGCAACTGAAAACAATTCATATGGAAAAACCATTTTCGTTATCATTGAGATATTTGACTGCAACAGACTTGACGATCGTCCAATTACTTCTGTGAAAATCTGATATGGAGTAAATCCTAACAATAAGAATATTATATATGGCGTATTTCCATATCCCTCGGGGATCCTTGACTGATAGACTATTGTAAAAAATATATCGTAAATAAGAACGACGACAAGCGGCTTTATCACAGCCCATAGAATCCCCAGAAATGAACTTGCATATTTATCTTTTAAATCCTTGCGAACCAGCGCCCAGAGTACATTCCTTTTCAAGAATGGACTTTTTAAAATACTTAGCATTCCGCTGAATGAATTAATTATTCTTTTCATTTGTTTTATTCGGACTAATATACAATTCGTTCTTAAGAGTTGAAAGAATACTTATGGCGCCGAATTGAATAAAATCTATAATTAACATGAGAAATCGTCTTCTGCAATATTTAATAACTCTTCCGCTGCCCGCCGCCAGCTGAATCTCGCCAATATCCTTGCAGCTTCGCTTTCGGATCTGTCATTATTTAATTCAACAACTGATTTTAACTTATGCGCAATATCTTTTGTATTAACCGGATCCACATACACTACACTATCGTCGAAGATTTCATGATGACTTGGAATGTCCGATACAATAACTTTGCACCCGCATGCATAAGCTTCCAGAGGAGGGAAGCCGAATCCTTCGTATAATGAAGCCGATATAAAAACGTCTGCATGATTGTACAATTCAAGAAGCTGTGCATCTGTTACATATCCGAGAAATACAATTGAAGAATCATCGGCGTTCTTGTCAGGTTCTCCTCCCCTGCCAAATACCAGCGGATTCATTCCGCCTGCAATTACAAGTTTAGAATTTTCAATTCCCGCATTTTTAAATCCTTCTATAAGCTTCTTCAGATTCTTTCTCGGCTCTAGAGTGGAAACCGTTAAAATCGTTCGCCCTGCGCTTACTTTGCGTTCTCTATTTGCAGACTCGATAAACATATCCGAGATCCCGGGATAAACAACATGAATTTTATCCGCTGTAAATCCCATAAGCTCAATTATCTCACCCTTCGTGAAAGCAGTATCCGTCATTATTAAAGAAGATGACTTCATAACACGCGGCACCAGGAACTTAAACCACATGGCCCCCCGCCGAGAAAACCATTTAGGATTTCTTAAAAATGCAATATCGTGAATTACAGTAATTTGATTTTTATACCACATCGGTCCTGTGTTAACAGGATTTATCATCAATGGATTATTTCTACGGCGAAGAAATAAGGGCAGTTCAATCTGCTCCCATAAATGCCCCCTGAGCACCCCAAAACATTCAACTTCCAACTCTTCTGCAATTGATCTGTGCTGAATATCTTTTGGCGCGACAAATGTCAGTGATGGACGCAGCTTCTTCAATTGCCGCGAGATTTCCACAGCATAACGCTCAAGTCCTGTGATGCGGTGAGTCAGAAATCTCGCATTAATAATTATTTCATTATGCTGTTTGTCGGTATTGTAATTCACGAGGCGAGAATTTCTTTATAAAGTTCAAGATACTGGCGCACAGTCCTGTCCCAGCTAAAATCCTTTGCCGGCAGGTCTTTGACATCTCCTTTAAATGCATTTACACATCCAGCCGCAAGTGCACTCGCTGAACCTGGTTCCACAAAAACATGCCTGCCTGTAATTACTTCGGGGAGTGAACCGGAATTTGCCGCAACAATGGTTTTACCGGCATTAACTGCTTCCCGTGCACAAAATCCGAATCCTTCAGAGACTGACGGAATAACAACACAATCTGCAGTGTTAACATAAGCTGCAAGCATCTCACGCGATACCGGTTTAATAACCCTGCAAATGCCTTCGCTGCAAAACGAAATACTCTTCATAACACGTTTCCATATACGTTTATCATACATGGATAAAATTAGAATAAAACGGGCTTCAGGTATCAATTTTAAAATTTTCGGAATCGCTTCGGCAAAAAACTCAAAACCCTTGGTAATCCCTGTTCGGCCGGATGCAAGATAAATATATTCTTCATTCTTGAAATTCAATTGCTTTCGGACTTCCCGATTTGTCATCGATGGATTTTCTAATCTGGAGTCGCCGGGATATATAACTGTGATTTTTTTTTCAGATACTCCGATTGATACAAGAGATTTCTCCGTGTATTCAGAAATTGCAATAAAATGATCATAAGGTAATCTGATTATTATCCGTTCTGTCAGATAATAGAATAAAGAACGAATCAGGTTCAACTCAAATTTAAACCATTTACGGCCAAAAACTTCGTAGACAATGAGTATTTTTTTCTTGCGCGCAAGCACAGCTGCAAGAAAGGCCGGCGGAGCGCCTGCAAAAGTACTGCCCTGAATTATATCTGCCCACCAAGCCGCTCTTATGACACTTGGCAGCGAGAAAATCATAAACCAAAATCTTTTAAATACAGGGAAAGTAAAAATCCGGGTAACAGTCAACGAACCCCTCTTTTCTATCCCCGATGAATGCCTTTGCCAGCTGGAAGTGATGATATGGATTTCATGTCCGCCGGCAGCGGATCCTTCTGCGATCTTACGAAGCATGAATTCTACTCCGCCTATTGCAGGTGGATAAGATTCAGCTACGAGACAAATACGCATTTGATTCCAAAATGTTTAGTAAAAGGATTAATCATAGATTTATGGAGCTCAAAATAAATTTAGAATTTTGCTAAAGATAATGTTCGTAAATCTTGAAAGCAAAGGAAACAAGAGATTAAGTAATCCAAAAACCGTCTTTCTTCCCATTATTCCCATTTTTCAACTCAATAAATTTGATTTGGGGAAAAAATAAACGATATTGTATATATTAATCAGGGATCAATCAGGACTGACTATTAATGACGAATTCGCAGTTACACACATTTCATATTCCGGTTTTAGGATTAGCATTCTCTATCGATACACCAATTCGTGTCGGTCGTTTCGGCATATCTTCAGTTATTTCGATCGTAGACGATATTCTGATCGAGCATATGCGCAAGCATTATGCAAATCTTTACGGCGAAACTTATAATCCGATCACTGTAAGAGATGAGGATTACCGTGCACGCAGAATTACAGCTTATTTGAATCTCCTTCAGAAAATCGTACAAAAACAGATTGCCGCCCTTAAAGCTTCGGCATTTGAAAAAGGAAGCGAGATCGTCAAATATTTTGAAATGCTTCCTGAGAGCTCATCCCTTAAAACACTTTATCGTCATATGACTCACACGACCGATAACGCAAAACAGACTGCGCTTCAGACTGAACTGCGGGCAAAGATCGTTCCCGGTGACATCGATGTAAATATCATGACAAAACTCGATAAAGTGAATCTCGGACGCAATAAGGAACAACTGCCCACAGAGTTCACCGATGCGCTTTCATCTTTGCGCGGATTTACAAAAAGCGGATTGAATTCATCAGTTATTCTATCTGCCGGATTAAATCCCCGATTGTTCAGTTATATGGGGCAACACTCCGAGTTTTTCCCCGATGAAAACGGCTTTTTGAAAAAAAGAGTGATTCTTAAAGTCAGCGATTACCGTTCCGCTATTATCCAGGGTAAGATCCTTGCTAAAAAAGGGATCTGGATTTCAGAATTCCGCATTGAATCCGGTTTAAATTGCGGCGGCCACGCTTTTCCTTCTCATGGATTCCTGCTTGGACCAATTCTCGAAGAATTTAAAACCAACCGGTCTCTATTGCTGTCGGAATTACAGGATATCTATTCCGCTGCATTGCAGGAAAAAGGAATTCCTCTCCCCGCCAATCTGCCATTTCGAATAACCGTGCAGGGCGGTATTGGTACAGCAAAGGAAGATGCATTTTTACGCGAGTATTACTGCGTTGAAGGAACAGGCTGGGGATCGCCATTTCTCCTTATTCCCGAAGCAACTAATGTTGATGAAAAAACACGACAGATGCTTGCTCGTGCAAATAAAGAAGATTATTATATCAGCGATGCTTCGCCTCTCGGTGTACCGTTTAACAATCTTCGAGGAAGCACAAGCGATCTGTTTTTACAGCAGCGCGCTCATGATGGAAAACCGGGGAGCAAGTGCACAAAAAAATTCCTAATCTCTAATACGGAATTCACAACAGAACCGATTTGTACAGCATCCAGCCAATATCAGGAACTCAAGATTGATCAATTGAAAAAACAGAATCTCTCGCCAAATGTTTTTTTAGAGAAATTTGCGAAAATAATTGAAAAAGCATGCCTTTGCGAAGATCTTGCTGCATCCGGACTTATTAATACTAATGGTCATGGAACGGTTAAGGAACGCGCCGTTGCTGTATGCCCCGGACCGAATCTTGCCTTCTTCTCAAAGATTGCTACACTGGAAGAAATGGTCGGACATATCTACGGGCGCCTCCAGCTTATGACCGATCCGAACCGGCCGAACCTGTTCATCAACGAATTAAGATTGTATATTGATTATATGAAACAGGAAATGCAGAAAAAAATGGAATCCTGGAATTCCAAGGAACAAAAATATTTTGATACCTTCCGTAAAAATCTACAGGATGGAATTGCCCATTACAAGGCATTAATACCGAAACTGAAAGAAGAGACAGAACGTTACCGGGAAACAATGCACAATGAATTGCTTGCGCTCGAGCAGGAGCTTCTGGAAATTGTATTCCCAGCCGTTACGCCGGAATTGGCACACTAAATACCGTTAAAAGCACAGGCACCCCAACTAAAAACTGGATCTAACAGTCTAAATGTAAGATTGTTTACATTCGGCATATAACAATCCCTTTTTTATATCGTATAATATGTTGTCCGATAATTCAAATCAATCGGATTATATTACTGCTTAGCTGAAAACTGGTCAAATCCAAAATCATTTGGAGTTATAATGAACAACAATATTGTATTACGCCTGAAAGAATTTTTTAATGAAAATATTTTACTTGTCATCCTTGCACTGGTCAAGTTATTCATACACCTCGCTGTAAATATTACAGGTGGTTACGGTATTTTCAGAGATGAGTTTTACTATTTAGCATGTGCGGAAAATCTGGATTGGGGCTACGTGGATCAGCCTCCTTTTTCAATACTAATGCTTTTGTTAAACAGATTATTCTTTGGTGATTCACTATTTGCCATTAGACTTCTGCCTTCCATCATAGGAGCGGTTGTTGTTTTTCTGGCCGGTCTAATAACAAAAGAACTTGGCGGGAAAAAGTTTGCTCAGGTGCTTGCCGCAATATCAGTTATTACAGCACCTCAAATACTAGGGACAAACGCGAATTTCTCCATGAACTCATTTGATATCGTTTTCTGGACACTAGCTATTTATTTAATAGTTCGAATTATGAAAGAAGGTAATCCGAAGCAATGGCTGTGGCTTGGAATTGTAATCGGACTCGGTTTACTCAACAAAATAAGTGTGCTATGGCTCGGTGCAGGAATTTTTACGGGGTTGATACTTACACCCGGTCGTAAATTGTTTTTAACACGAAGAGTCTGGACTGCAGCCGGGGTCGCATTACTAATCTTTCTTCCTTATATCATCTGGGAGGCTGTATACGGGTTCCCGACGCTGGAATTCATGAAAAATGCGATATCGAATAAATATGCCGAAATGTCTCCGCTAAAAATGCTGTTTGAACAAATATTACATATGAACCCAATAACTTTTCCTATATGGATTTCAGGATTATTCTATTTTCTAACATCAAAAGCAACAAAACAATTTCGAATTCTGCCAATTATCTACTTCACAGTACTTCTGATTCTCATTATTAATAGAAACAGCAAGTCGGAATACTTAGGACCCGTATATCCGATGCTTTTCGCTTTAGGTTCATTTACTCTTGAGAATTTTATTACCAGATATAACTGGAAATGGTTAAAACCTGTTTATCTCGCAATTCTCGTAGCTGGCGGAATTGTCTTAGCGCCATTCGCAATAGCGGTGCTTCCGGTTGAGACATTTATCAGTTATTCAAGAACACTCGGCATAACTCCATCAACAACGGAAAAAAAGGAAGTTGCAAAGCTGCCTCAGTATTATGCTGACATGTTCGGCTGGGAAGAAATGACTGCGGAAATTGCAAAGGCTTATAATACTTTAACACCGGAGGAAAAATCTAAATGCGCAATCTTTTTCTTTAACTACGGTGAAGCTGGAGCAATAGATTACTACGGCAGAATTTACGGTCTGCCGAAAGCAATTTGCAGCCATAACAACTACTGGTTGTGGGGACCTCGTGGTGCGACAGGCGAGATCGTTATACGGCTCGGCAGATCTAAGACAGATATTCTTAAAACATATAAAGAAGCAAATCAGGTTGGATTCTTTTTTAATGAGTATTGCATGCCTTATGAAAACAATTTGCAGGTTTTCATTTGCAGAGACAGGCGCATTCCAATGAAGGATGAATGGGTAAAAATGAAAAATTACGACTAAAATCCAGAAAGTCTCGGTTTAATTAAATTAAAAGCATGCATTAATTATCCACTTTTTAATACAAACCAGAAGGTGCTTCCTTCCCCAGCTTTACTTTCAACATCGACATGACTTCCATGTGCTTCGATAATATGCTTTACAATTGCCAGACCCAGTCCCGTTCCGCCCAATTCACGCGATCTGTCGCTGTCCACTCGGTAAAACCTTTCAAAAATTCTCGATATATGTTCCTGCGGAATTCCGACTCCGGTATCTTTAACACTGATTTGAATTCCTGTCCCGGTTCTTTCCGACGAGAGCACGACCTCTCCACCCGGTTTATTATAATTGATTGCATTACTCAATAAATTATTCAAAACCTGCCGCAAGCGTTCCCTGTCGCCGAAAATTTCATCTTCCGGTTTTGTACTCATAACCAGACGCAGAGTTAAATTCCGGTTTACCGCTAATGACTGGAATTCTTTAAAAACCGATTCAATAAATTCGTTGGCATAGAAAATCCTGAAGCTCATCTTCATCTCTCCGGATTCGATCTGGGAGATATTAATAAGATCCTCGAGCAATGTATGCAGGCGGTTCAGGTTGTTCTGTGCTTTTTCAATAAAAGAACGGTTGACGGACGGATCGTTTATTGCTCCGCCCAGCAATGTTTCCAAGTATCCCTGAGCAGAAAATATCGGCGTGCGCAGTTCGTGCGATACGTTTCCTAGAAACTGACTGCGTACCTGTTCCAATTTTTTTAATTGAATTATATCCGAATTCAGCTTATCAACCAGCTCGTTAATCGCTGTTGCTGCCAGTCCTATTTCATCTTTTGATTTAACAGGTACACGTGCATCCAGCTCACCAAGGCGAATTTGTTCAACACCTTTAACAATCTGAGCCATGGGATGTGTAATACGGCGTGAAACAAAAATACTCACAATGATGATTGCCAATAAAGCCAGAAAACCTATAATAATCACAATCGATCGAATCTGATCAATCTGCCTCTGTACCTGTTCATAAGGCGAGCTTAATCTAATGTAGCGAAGATTACGAAAATGGGAACTGTTTAAAGGTTTTCTGATTTCTTTCGCCATATACAGAAAATCACGGTCAACTGTTGCGCTTCTGCGGATATCGTGGCCTATGCCCATGCGTTTTGCTTCCTGCACTTCAGGACGTTCAAGATGATTCTCCACCCTGGTAATCTCAGCAAGAGGTATATCGGAATCCGCAATTACATTTCCCCGGTCATCTATAAGAGTGACCCGAAGATGTTCAAGTCCGCTCACTTTTTTAATCTGCTCATCGATCTGTGTAAAAGAGCGCGTAGAATCTTCCCGCAAAATATAGAGAACAAGATCTGCCTGCCGGCTCAGTTCATTTACAAGCTGAATTTTAAAAAACGATTCCATCCAGAGACTTGTAAATATTCCGATAGCCGCGACCATCAGAATTGCAAGTACGACATAAACCGTCGTGATTTTTGTCCGTATTTTCATAATACTTTAAATTTATAACCCACACCCGGCACGGTTTCAATATGATCCGCATAAGAACCGAGCTTCTCGCGGATCTTTCTGATATGGACATCTACAGTCCTGTCCACAACATGAATATTCTCGCCCCATACCGCATTTAATATTGCCTCACGCGAAAGTACCCGCCCTTTATTGCGGATAAGATATACAAGCGTCTCAAATTCCTTGCGCGGAAGTACGAGTTTGCTTTTCCCGATCTTTGCAGTGTAACTCGAAACATTTATTTCCAATTCTTTTATTCTGATCAGGTCGGTTTGCGGTAAAGCATCATTAACCGCCTGTTCTTTACGCCTGAGGGCCGCGTGAACACGCGCGATTATTTTTCCGATTTTTACGGGTTTCACAATATAATCATCGGCACCAATTTCCAATCCGACTATCTCGTCGGTCTCATTTCCTTTTGCTGTCAGAAGTATTACCGGGATGGAAGCCGAAGATTTATTTTTCTTCATTTCCTGAATTACCTGCAGTCCGTTCATCCCGGGCATCATAACATCAAGAATAATTAGATCTGGTTTTTGCTTTACACGCTCAAGAGCTTCATGTCCGCTTCTTGCTGTTATGACCGCAAAACCTTCTTTCGTTAAGTTATACGAAAGCAGATCGATAATATCCTTTTCATCATCAACAACTAGTATGTTTTTTTTCATAAGGCATTCTTCCGGTCGAGCTGGACTGCATCAAATATAGAAGATGTATAGCTGTGTTTCAAGCAATATAAAACGGTTTACTAAAATTAACATATTATTAATAAATCCTTAAACGCCCGATAACATGCGGTTTTTATATTTGAGTAAGACAAAAGGAGGACAAAATGAATACTAAATCAAAAAAAAAGAATACCTTTTGCATTCTGGCTTGTGAAACATTTCATTTCAGATAAGAAAGCGGGACCAGGGAATACACACCCAGTCAGTAATCAGGAATTATACAGCGTTTTAGGAATGATAGTCGTTGCACTGGCGATACTTAAAATAGTGTTCTGATTTATTTCTCCGGGCATGCTTCTAAGCTATACTTGTGAGATTTCTGCTCATTCCCAAACTCTCCGCCTAATCCTCGTTCGCATTACAAATTGCCTGCACTTTTTTTCCGCAAGGCAGGGATTATTCAAAAACCAATTTTTATTAACTTCGTAAGAATTGAACACCTGTGGTGTTCTTTTCTTGATTGTCACTATCGACAGTTAACAATGGTAATACAATTTTTCTTCACCGTATGATAAAATCATACGGTTATTAAATCAAGTAACCTTCCGAAGGTTTCTAACGCCTAAACATAGAGAACCTTCGGAAGGTTCTAATTTGGTTTTGTGTCTTCACTAGTCGTCGAATTTGGCATAGCCGTCACTATGTGACATTCGACGGTAGACACAATGGTCATATCCCTTGCATATTTACCGTATGATAAATCATACGGCTATTTGTTTACTAAACCCTTCGGGTTTCGTGCTTTTCACAGCCATCGAATTTATTCGATGGTTAACAATACGATAACATTAATCGAAGGATTCCAAAATTCTACAAATATTCAGCTTCTTCGGAACTGATACTATTTTTACAAATTTTCTCCCCTTTTCGAAAGCCTGCCTGCGTGCCGTAACACTACGGCAGGCAGGGGGAAGATACAGGAGAGGTTATATTATAAATGGCTGTCCAAATTTGAATAAATCGATGTAGGGGCGATTCATGAATCGCCCTACAGGATTGTTAAACACGTAATTTCATCACAGCGTAACCCTGACTGACTTCAAAATCCGGTCTCTTACTTCACGATTCTCAGGAATATCCAGATTCGTTATCAGTATTTGAAGCATCTTTAAATTATTGACATAAAAGTGCGCGATAAATTCAGCATCCTTTTTGTTTATCTTATATTTGCCTTTAACAATCCTGCCTTCAAATGTATTATCATAATTATTTGTGACATCATACGTCAGATCGGTAATTTCTCTGCTTGCTTTAATATTCGTTACCGATCCCTGTACCGCGCCGTCGATATTCACTTTCACTCCTTCCTGATATTCGGTACGCGAGATAAACAAAGCGATGGCTTTCGAATCGTATTTATAATTCTCCATCGTCTTTATCATTTTTCTTACATAATCGGGCAGTTCCATATCCATAACCGAGAGTTCAAACGGGGCTTCGAATGCTACTCCGAGACAGCGCGATCTTGACCAATCGTCTTTATCGTACTCGGCTACATCCGACTGTTTAAAGAAAACGTTGTAAATAATCATTCCGGCGATAGCTCCAGCTACACAGAACACAATGAACACTATCTGCTTTTTATCCATTATACCTTTCCTTCACATTTCTTAATAATGGTTAATAGGTGAAGAATAAATAACGACAATCAACAACATAATTTGCGGGAACTGTGTATCAAAAACACCTTTCTTGCCACAAATTTCTTCCAAAGGAATGTCTTCGGCAAGCTTGTGGATTAGAGAATCATTTATAATAATTTTATTGGGCTAAAGCCCGCTGCGTTTTCTTTATTCTGTTCCACGACCTAAAGGTCGTGGCAATTTTCCTATATTTCATGGCAATTTATCTAAATGTTGTAGTAATATATTTTCCTTGCGCTATTTTAATTAGTAATATAATACTCTTAGTTTAATGCAAAATTCATTCGTTTGAGGAATTACATCCAATCTCCTTCGTCTTATTCAAAATGATCCTCCCCTATTAATAGGGGAGGATCATTTTATTAAACAGCAGTCTGCTTCGTCTGTCTCGATAAATTTATTTTTAAAAATCTATTTTATTTTAAAAGAAATCGTAGAGACAACGCTGCCTGCTGCATCCTGGACTTCCACACGCCAGTCGCCTGTCCATTCCGGCAAAATTGTTTTTGCCGACCACGTGCGCCAGGTTTTTGCTTTTACCACAAGAGGAATTTTTGCTACTTCTTTATCATTACAGAACCAGACATGCGATATTTCCGCTGTATCCGCTTCACCCTGAAGTTTTGTAAAGCAATATAATTTTCCCACATCTGCGGTGAATGTGGAATCTGTCCCTGCCGGCTGCCTGTTCTCGACTGAAGTGCAGATTGCGATATCCAGGACTTCAATACCTTCCTGATCCTGAGCTATTGCCAGCGATGACATTACTGCCGCCAGGAAAATAATCGATAATAATATTCTCATAATACACCTCCAATACTATTGTTGATAGGAATGGTTTATAGAGATCTTTCTTATATCTCCGCTTGTTTGGCGATTACCGGCTGTTAATATCCGCTTTTCAAAAATAATAAGCAACTGTTTGTAAGCCAGCGTAAATCTCTTAATTGAATTATCTTCGTAAAAATAATATATCACATTAAATATTTTGCGGATATTCCTTGTCAAAAGACCATTGAATGATGTTATTTTCTATATAATCCCTGATATTATTTAATTCGTTGCCATTACGAATAATACGTTCATAATAATTACGCTGCCATACAGGATAACTAACGGTGTTGCGTATTTTATTGATTCGTTTGGATGAAAAGGTTTTTAATTGACGTATTATTTCCGTCAATCCATG
>JAFGLB010000100.1 GCA_016928255.1 Bacteroidota bacterium | reverse complement strand
TTGTTTCTCCTAAAGTATCATATCCCCTGTAATCAGCCAGTATTACAGTTACGATATTCGGTGTATTTGCATCTTTAAACGAATTTCTGATATAATAATTTGCCGCCCCGACAGAACCGACGGCACTGGTATCTCTGCTCATCGCAGCATTCAAATCAGCACGGAATGGAAGTCCGAATGATGCATAAACCATGAGTAATCCGACAATACTCACAAGGATCAAAGGTGCTGTTTTCAATCTATGCTCCCTCGTTTTGTTTGGTGTATGGCAACGATGAAGAAGACTGTTGTAACTCCGGCACCTACTGCAGCTTCGGTAAAACCGACGTCAATCGCTCCTACTGCCACATATAAAAGCGCAGATGCAAAGCTATAAACACTCAGGGTAACTACGGCAACAAGCAAATCTTTTACTCTGAGTGCTATGATGCCCGCTGTGAGTAAAAACACAAATAAAGCTATTTCAAGCTCCCAGTACATTTATTTTTTATCCTTCTCAGGTTCGCTTTTTTCCAAAGCATCTTTTTTAAACCATGGTTTCAATCCCTGTCTTAAAGCTGCGCGGGCCAGAGCGTGCGCTCCGACCGGATTAGCCAGACCGACAAAAACAATCGCTACGAGCAGTTTGGCGCTGTTTATGCTGAATCCTTCATATAAAGCCAGGCCGCCAAGAACCAGTATAATACCGAGGGTATCGCTTTTGCTTGTTGCATGCGTACGTGAAAAGAAATCGGGCAACCTTAGTAATCCAATACTACCGATTAGCAAAAAAAAAGCTCCCGCTGCGACAATAACAATAGCTAGAATATGGTGAAAATCACTCATCCTGTATCCCTTTAAAATCGAAATACTTGGCCATTGCGATGGTACCAATGAAGTTCAAGATTGCGTAAGTCAGCGCTATATCTATAAACATATCTATTCGGCCGACAACAAATCCAATTAGACAAATTATTACAATCGTTTTAGTCCCTATAGCACCTGCACCCAGCAGTCTATCAAATATAGTAGGGCCTTTTAAAACCCGGATGAACGGAATAATGATAATGATTGTCAGAATAGTCGCTATATATATAAAAACCTTATCCATGGGGAATCAATGCAATTCTTTTTTTGATCTTAATATTTGGATATCCGAAACCACTTCTCCTGCCGAACGGCGGAAAAGTTTTGTAACTTTACGCGGCATAGTTCCATCTATCAGACCGGCTGAAGATTCATCCAATAGGGAGTGAACCGTAAAATCATCGCCCTCCAATAATACCGTGACAGTACCTGGCGTAAGAGTAATCGAATTGCCCAGAATAACGCTGGCACCTGTATTAGGCATTTTAGCTTTGAACCGCAGAATAGAGGGATTGATAGGCATTCGCGGATGCATTACAATATATGCCACCTGTAAAGAAGCGACTACAATCTGCCATATCAACCAAAATAAATACATGAAAGCGCGGCCGTAGTAGACTCTTTCCCACTCAGGAATGTCGCGCTTATAGAATTGCAGACGATTTATCTTTGAATTGAGCAATTGAACGATGGTTACAGATAAGACGCCCAGCGAAATATGGAAGAAGTCGAAATAACCGCTCAGCAGCAGCCATAAAGCAAGCAGAAAAGCGCTCTGTACCAGTATTCCCTGCCAGGTTCTTCTTCTTTTCTCCTGAAAAATATTTTTTTTCTCTTTTTCCAACAGCCAGCCTCAATTTACTTACTCAGCTTTTCAGTGCTCATTAACGAATAATCAATCTTTGCACCCGATTTGATCTTCTGCATTAATTCTGTGGTTTTGCTTGAAACCGAAGCGGACAGCTTAATAAATGTTTTTGGATATACTCCAATCCATACAATAAATATTATAATAGGGATCAGCGCAGCTACTTCACGTCTTGTCAGATCGGTAAGTTTGTGACCTCCGTAAAGGCCGTCTTCATGAACGGGTCCCATCATAACGCGCTGGTACATCCAGAGCATATATACTGCTGAAAAAATTACACCAAGGCATGCAAAAACTGCAAACCAATAGTTATCCAGCAGTGACGATTTGAACGAGCCCAGCAGTATAAGAAATTCGCCGACAAATCCGTTCAATCCGGGAAGTCCGATAGACGATAGTGAAATTATAAGCAGGAAAGTCGCATAAACAGGCATTAACTTTGCTGCACCGCCGTAATCTGCTATCAATCTGGTATGAGTCCGGTCATAAATCATGCCGACCAACAGAAAGAGTGCTCCTGTTGAGAGACCATGATTCACCATCTGAATAATTGCACCCTGCATGCCCTCTTCTGTCATCGAAAAAATTCCGAGCACAACAAATCCCAGGTGCGATACAGACGAATAAGCAACAAGTTTTTTAATATCCGTCTGCACCATCGCTACAAGCGCGCCGTAAATAATGCCGACGACCGCAAGCAGGCACATAATCGGCATCATTTTAAGCGATGCCTCGGCAAACAGGGGCAGATTGAAACGCAGCAGGCCGTAAGTTCCCATTTTCAGAAGAACGCCGGCAAGTATAACGCTGCCTGCAGTCGGAGCTTCAACGTGTGCATCCGGCAGCCACGTATGCAGCGGCCAGATCGGTACTTTTATGGCAAAGCTTAAACCGAAAGCCGCAAACATCCACATTTGCAGATTTATCGGAAGCTTATGTGCAATCTGATACAGGTCAAGCAGGCTTGTTGTAAAATATCCATTCTCGACTGTTGATGCGAAATAACCAAGCGAAAGAATAGCAACAAGCATTAACACACTGCCCGTTAATGTATAGATGAAGAATTTTACCGCTGCGTAAATACGGTTTGCTCCGCCCCAGACTCCGATTATGAAATACATCGGGATCAGCATTGCTTCCCAGAAGATATAAAACAAGAACAAATCAAGCGATGCAAACACTCCAGTCATTCCAACTTCAAGCAGCAGAACCATCAGCGTATATTCTTTCAGCTGTTTCTCTACAGAATTCCATGTCCCTAAAAGTGCAAGCGGAGTTAGAAACGTTGTCAGCAAAATTAACAGCAGCGACATTCCATCGATCCCGACCAGATAGCTGATATTCAAACTGCTTATCCAGGAAATTCTCTGAATGAATTGAAATCCATCCAAAGCCGGATCAAATCCGAAATAAAGGAAAAGAGAAACGACAAAAGTCAATGCTGCTCCGATGAAACCTACAAGCTTGATAAGCTTTTCATTTGCTTTCGGGACAAAAAGGACAGCGATAGCAAATAAAAGCGGCAGGAAAATTGTTATGCTTAATATGTATTCCGAAATCATTTTATTCGTTCCAATTTAATAATTACCTGAACAGCAGCCATGCAATAATAAACAAAACGCCGCCTATAAATATTACGGCATATGACTGCACCACACCGGTCTGCACCTTTCTGACAAACTGCGAAATCGCGGCTACTGCCTTTGCAGAACCGTTGACAATACCGTCTATTATTGCAACATCTATGCCTTTCCACAATACCTCATTCGATCCTTTAACGATCGGTTCGACAACAGCAGCATCATATATTTCATCTACATAATATTTATTAAGAAGGACTTTATAAATCCGGGGATAGCGTTTGATAAACGAAGTTGCAATATCCAAACGTTTTAGATATATATGGCGAGCAGCAGCTATACCCAGCACGGCAACAGCAACAGATATTGCCATTAATAAAATTTCAGCAAGCTCACTGGTTGATTCACCGGGAAGAAGCCTGTACAATGCCGATGAGAAAACAGGATCGAGCCATTCTTCAACTGCGCTTACATGGGGAATCCCGACAAATCCACCCGCGAGAGAAAGAAATGCAAGAATTATCAAAGGCACCGTCATCGATTTCGGCGCTTCATGCGGATGAACATGGACATTAAACCGCTTTTCACCATTAAATGTAAGCGTGACCAGGCGGAACATATAAAAGGCGGTCATTGCAGCACCAAGTATCGCAAGTATCAAGAGTACCGGTGAACCCTGTTCATTGCTGTAAGTCTTCCAGATAATTTCATCCTTGCTGAAAAATCCGGAAAACGGCGGAATGCCTGCAATAGCAATTGCTCCGATCAGAAAGGTTTTATAAGTGACGGGCAGATATTCTCTTAATCCGCCCATCTTTCTAATATCCTGTTCCTCGTGCATTGCATGAATAACCGCTCCCGAGCCGAGGAAGAGAAGCGCCTTAAAAAAGGCATGAGTCATCAAATGAAATATTCCCGCACTGAAAGCCGCCACACCCATTGCCAGGAACATATAACCGAGCTGACTAACCGTCGAATATGCAAGTACTTTTTTAATATCGTTTTGAACCAGACCTATCGTTGCGGCAAATACAGCCGTTACAGCGCCGACAACCGCTATAATCTGCATCGTTACGGGAGCAAGTGCGTACAGTATTGAACAGCGGGCTACCATATAAACACCGGCTGTTACCATAGTAGCGGCATGAATAAGCGCACTTACGGGTGTCGGGCCCGCCATGGCATCGGGAAGCCAGACGAATAAAGGGATTTGCGCCGATTTTCCTATCGCACCTATGAAAAGAAGCAATGTAATCCAGAAAATCGTTGTGCTGCCTGTTGTCTGCAGAGGCGCACTGCTGAAGACAGTTGAAAAATTCAAACTTCCAAACGTAGTAAATATCAGCACCATACCGATAATAAAACCAAAGTCACCGATACGATTGACGACAAATGCCTTCTTTGCCGCATCTCCGGTAAATTTCTTTTCATACCAGAATCCAATAAGCAGATAAGAACAAAGTCCGACCCCTTCCCATCCAAGAAAAAGAAGAAGGAAATTGTCAGCCAGTACCAGATTCAGCATCATAAAAATAAATAAATTCATATATGCAAAGAAACGCCAGAAGCCCGGATCTTTATGCATATATCCGATGGAATATATATGAATCAGGAATCCGACACCGGTAACAACAAGCGCCATTAAAATGGAAAGCTGGTCGATCTGATAGGAAATTTCGACGCTCAACGAACCCGGTGATGCTGTGAAGGTTGAAAGCCAGGTAAACACTGTTACGATTTGCTTCCGCTGGTCCGGTTCAATACTCAACATTTGGAAAAAGATCAGCAGTGCAAACAGGAACGACAATCCGACAGCGCCGCATCCTATTACACCTACAAGCTTTTCCTTTTTTATACGAGATCCGAATAATCCGAGGGATAGAAATCCGATCAATGGAAACAGCACAATAATTGGAACGTATTCGAACATTTTGTCACCGATAGTGTTTAATAATCCCGGGGCTTACCACTTCAAAATATTTATTTCATCAAGATTTACCGTTCTTTTCCTTCTGAACAGGGCGATGATAATCGCGAGTCCGACCGCCGCTTCCGCAGCCGCAACGGTCATAACAAAAAAGACAAAAGCCTGTCCTGTTGAATCGCCCAGAAACGCTGCGAACGATACAAAAGTAAGATTGACAGAGTTAAGCATCAATTCAATTGACATGAAAACGATAATAGCATTCCGCCGTGTTACAACTCCCAGCGCGCCTATAACGAACATTACGGCACTTAAGATCAGATAATATTGTAAATCAATCATGGTTTTTTGAGAATAATTAATGCATGTTTTTTAATTAAGATTCTTTTTTGCCAGTACAATTGCACCAACGATAGCCGCTGTCAACAGCAGTGAAGTGACCTCAAACGGGAACAGGAGCTGTGTAAAAAGAACCTGTGCAATTGCCTTAACTGTGCCGACTTCCGTAGCCCGTGCCATTTCGATAGTCTTGGCACCGCCGGGCATAATAAAAATGTAAATCAATTCCATCAGTACACCGAAGCCTAAACCTCCGGCGACTACTTTTTTCCATGAAAAACCGTCGCGCAGACTTCGTTCATCACCGAGATTAAGAAGCATTATTACGAATACAAAGAGCACCATAATAGCTCCCGCATAAACGAGGATCTGAATTATTGCGATAAATTGCGCATGCAAGGTCAAATAGACGGCAGCAAGACAGAAAAAATTCACAATCAGATATATCGCCGCAATGATGGGATTACGCCTTGTTACAACCAGTATCGCCGATACAACACCGCCAAGCGCAAATATGTAAAATATAATTTCTTCGAGAGTCATAGTAATGATCTATTATGTTTAACATACATAAAAATCTTCATTTTTCACGCACCCAATTTATAATTTCACTGAGTGACGGCCTTTTCCCGTATGACAATATCGCAATACGGAAAATTTTGCCGGCGATCCACATCATTATTGCTATAGAGACTAACAATAGCAAAATCGTAGCGAATATCTCCCCTGCCGGCGGCATCTGGATTGCTACACGCAAGACCATAACCGATGGAGTAAGCACAGGAATATAAGAAAGGACTTTTACCAGCAGTGAATTCGGATTCTGCATTACCAGCATTATTAATGCAAAAGGCGCCACCATAAGCATGCTGATGTATGCAGTAATTTGCTGGGCTTCCTGTTCCGTGGTAGCCGGCGAACCGGCGGCTACGAAGATTGCCGCGTACAAAACGTATCCGAGTATCGCGTATACGAGCGTAAAAGCAAAATATTCCGGCTGCAAAAGATTCATATTGGTCTTCAACGCCAAAGCAACACCCAATACGGCATATACCAGCATCTGAAGCACGCCTAATCCGCTTAGACCCAGAATTTTCCCCACCATTATGTCGCGCGGAGTGCAGGACGACAGAAGCACTTCTATAACACGATTCGATTTCTCTTCCACCATACTCCTCACCAATAGCTGCCCTGACGTTAGAATCATGAATATCAGCATTAACAACCCGACATAAGACTTGGCGAATGTTTCCCCGAAACTTGTTTCTGATTCTTCTCCTTTATCCGAGATTTTTATCGGTTTAATTTCAACCCGGGCAGTAAGCTCTTGAACAAGCGCAGTATCAAGTCCATACGACGATAATTTCATTTCTGTTATAACCTGTTCAAAAACCCTCGAGAAGCGTTCCTGAATTTTAAAATTACCTACATTCTTTGTGCGGTATTCGATTTTACCGCTGTCGAAAACAAAAGATGGTATATAAAAATATCCTTCAATCGCATCGGATGCAATCATTCTTGCACCTTCTGCACGCCCCTCTTCCAGCGATCTGCCGACAGATAGATTTCGCAAAAAATATATAGGCTGATCATGGCTCAAACGGTACTTACTATCCAGTTTCTCACCTAAAGGCTCGATTAATTTTTCTGTTCCATCGATAATGCCGATTTGTATGGAATAAGTATCCTCTTTGGAAGCAAAAAAAGCAGGCAGTACTGCCATCCCTCCGATAATAACCGGCATTAGAATAAGTGAAATGATAAACGCCTTCGATTTCACTTTTTCCATGAACTCCCATGCTGCAACTTTTAACGCTTTCGATTTCATGCCCGGTAATTATCCATATAATAAATGTTATCCATTAACACTTAAATATTTCTGAGAACCGCCGACAACATTAACAAAAATTGAATTAAGCGACGGTTCGACAATTTCAAATTTTCGCAGCAAAAGTCTCTCATTTAAATAGGCAAGCAGTTCGGTGCTCCTGGAAATATCGGTCAATTCAAGTTCGGCATAGTTCTGGTAAACATCGGCACGGCGGATAAATTCAATTTCCTTGAGAAACTCACCGCTGCCCTCATATTCGATATGAACAAAGTTGGTCCCGTAACGCTTCTTTATTTCGTGCAATTCACCGTTTAAAACCGGTTTGCCCTTATTAATCAGGCATATACTGTCGCACATTTTTTCCACCTGTTCCATTTGGTGGGTGGAAAAAATAATCGCAGTGCCTTTTTGCTTTAGCTCCAGCAATATGTCTTTTAAGAGAATCTGATTTACCGGATCAAGTCCTGCGAATGGTTCGTCCAGAATTAACAGCTGCGGATTATGAAGGAAGGATATGATGAGCTGGACTTTTTGCTGGTTCCCCTTTGACAGCTCTTCGATTTTTCTGTGGCATTCATTCTTCAATCCAAATCTTTCGAGCCAATGAATCGCCAGGGGTTTTGATTTCTTTGGTTCAATTCCTTTTAAATTTGCAAAATAAAGAATCGTGCTAATAATCTTGCTTTTCCGATACAACCCTCTCTCTTCAGGCAGGTATCCGACGATATTCCATGTTGAATTCGTAAATGGTTTGCCATCAAAATAAATATCACCTCTGTCCGGTTTGATTATATTAAGTATGGTTCTTATTGTCGTTGTTTTACCTGCACCGTTCGGTCCAAGCAAGCCGAACAGTTCGCCGCGTTTAACTTCAAGCGTTACGCCATCAACCGCAATAACACCATCATACTCTTTTCTCAGGTCTGTTACTTTTAACATAATAATAAATAATTCTTTGTGTATCTTCGTGCCTTCTTTGCGTCCTCTGCGGTTATTTTTTTACCAAGCTTTAAATCTAAACGCAAAAAACGCGAAGCATAAGCCAAGAACGCAAAATTGATTGCATCTACTACCTTAAATAATTAAATCTTCCTGCCTTAGCGTATCTTCGCGCATTCTTTGCGTCCTCTGCGGTTATTTTTTTACCAAGCTTTAAATCTAAACGCAAAAAAAGCGAAATATCTTTTCATTAGCTATATTTACGGAGTATTCCGGTAAATCATACGCGGAAATGGAATCGTTTCGCGCACGTGTTCAGTGCCGCATATCCAGCCGACCGTCCGCTCAACTCCCAATCCAAATCCAGCATGAGGAACGCTTCCAAAACGGCGCAGATCGAGATACCACTCGAAGGCTTCCTGCGGAAGTTTATGCTCTTTTATTCTTTCAAGTAAAACATCCAGGTCGTCTTCACGCTGGCTTCCGCCTATAATTTCGCCGTATCCCTCAGGCGCTAAAACATCAACAGCGAGTGCGAGTTTCGGATTTTGCGGGTCGCGCTTCATGTAGAATGCTTTAACTTCAGACGGATAACGATGCACCATTACCGGACGGTCAAATTGTTCGGACACAACCGTCTCATCCGTTCCGCCCAGATCATTTCCCCACTCAAAAGGCAGTCCTTTTTCATGAAGTATCTTTACCGCATCGTCGTATGAAATACGCGGCAAAGGTTTTTTTACATTCTGTAATTTTGTTACATCGCGCTCGAGTACTTTTAATTCTGCTGCACAGTCTCTTATCGTGTTTTGGACTATATATTCAAGAAAATCTTCCGCCAGATCCATATCGTCATTCAGATCGTTGAACGCAACCTCCGGCTCAACCATCCAGAATTCCGTTAAATGACGCCGCGTCTTGGATTTTTCAGCACGGAACGTGGGTCCGAAACAATATACCTTTCCCAGCGCCATCGCACCTGCTTCGGCGTATAACTGGCCGGATTGCGTAAGGTATGCTTTACCCAGATCAAAATAATCCGTTTCAAACAGGGTCGATGTTCCTTCGCAAGCGGCCGGAGTTAAAATGGGAGAATCTACCAGCGTAAATCCGCGTCCGTCAAAAAAATCACGTATAGCCTTGATAACCCTGTGCCTCACCCGCATAATTGCATGCTGGCGCGAAGACCTCAGCCAGAGGTGCCTGCGGTCGGCAAGAAATTCTATGCCGTGTTCTTTTGGAGTAATTGGATATTCAAGCGCAATCTGATACACACAGGGAATATCCGACAATTCCATCTCGTACCCTCCCGGTGCACGCGGTTCTTTCTTAATTTTTCCTTTAATCGAAAGAGATGATTCCTGCGTGAGTGCATCAAATTTTTCGAACACCTGATCCGGGACTGCACCTTTTACCATAACGGATTGAATTATTCCCGTACCGTCACGTAAAATTAAAAATTTAACTTTTCCACTCGACCGTTTATTATAAAGCCATCCATGCAGCTGAACTTCTTCGCCTACATGCTGTTCCAGTTGATTGATATAAATACGCGCCATTAGCCGTTTTTTCCATTCTTTTTGTGATAAGGAATAATTAAGAATATAGCGAACTAATCAGACTTGTTCAAATAAAATGATGGTTTTGAACAAATTCCGATACACCCTTTTTTCTGGACAATATAGAATCACCGCGTTTAGATAGGTTTGCGTTTGACTGATATCTGATGTAATTTGTCTGCGGCTGATCCATATTAGTTCGATAATTAAAGCGCCAGTGAATTCGAAGAAACTTCATCAACGTAAAGTTATTAGAATGAGAGATTATGATTATTCGCAATCTGCCGAATATTTCGTAACTATATGTACCTACGGCAATAAATGCTCTTTTGGCGAAATATTACAAGGAAAGATGATATTAAGTGCGATTGGAAATATTGTTGAAAACTGCTGGAAACAGATACCGATTCATTTTCATCATATCGAATTAGATGAATACACAATAATGCCAAATCATATTCACGGGATATTAATTATCAATGATTATAGTAGGGACGTTCAATTGAACGTCCCTACAAGGTTATCTCCAAAAAAATGGACGTTATCCGTTGTCATTAGAACTTTTAAGGCTGCTGTCACAACAGAATGCCGTCGCAGAAAATTCAATACTTTCCACTGGCAGCCGAGATTCTACGAGCACATTATTCGCGATGATAAAGACTTAAACAATATCAGGGACTATATAGCAAATAATATTATCCAATGGTCTTTCGATAAAGAGAATCCACAAAATATACCTTTTTATTAAATGGAATTTTCGCTGGACAGGTTTGCGTTTGACTGATATCTGATGTAATTTGTCTGCGGCTGATCCAATAATAAACGATTTGAGAACCGATATCTGAGTTGAATTCGAGTATTCCCAAAAAGGAATTCCCCATGAGACACTCTTTTTATACCTTCACAATTCTTTCATTACTAATTCAAACAACATTTGCACAAACACCCGAAGTACCCGATTGGGCATGGCCTGGATCCGCAACTCGTGTACAGGTATCACCGCCGCCGGATTTTCACAGGCCGGACAGAACTGTCTACAAATCAATCGGTGTATTCGACGGCCAATCGGATATCGGAAGCGCGGTTGTTCCGGGCAGTTCGAGTAATGATCCCGTCAAAAACCAGTATACAATAATCTCCGCCGGCTATAACGTGTGGTATACACGGGACGAATTTCGTTATCTGTGGAAAAAAATGTCAGGCGATGTTTCACTGGCGGCCGATATTGATTATCCTGACTCTTCAGGCTTTTACGACCGCAAAGCAGTTCTCGTGATCCGCCAAAGCCTGGATGACGATTCAAAGCAAGCTTTAGTCGCTTTGCATGGCGACGGTATGTTTCATCTTGCCTGGCGGCCTGAAAAAGGCGGGTGTATCAAGGATATGGAATATCGTATCGGAAGCCGCGGCGGCCTTCCCGGCGGAAAAGCTCCCGATGATCTTGTCACAAACCACGCAAAACGCATAGGTATTGAAAAGCACGGTGACTCTTTCGCACTTTTTGTGAGTATGAACGGCGAACCAATGCATCAATTCGGTGCCCCTGTCAAACTTAATCTGGATGAACCTTTTTACGCCGGTATAGGCTTCTGCTCGCATATACCGAATAAATTGGATACCGCTGTATTGTCAAATGTAATTCTTGAAAATTCAGCCGGTAAAGTCTGTACAGAATTCAGGTCTGATTCCCGAGAAATGGAAAAAATCGAAAAGGCAATCAGGACTTGCATCGGCTGGGCGCAGAATAAGGATATTGCATCCCTGTATAACGTGATAGCGAATGATTCTTCATATTTAGAAGTCGATCCTGACGGCACCGTAATAAAAGGATTTGAAGAATTTAAAAAGAACGAACGCATCTGGATGAATCCGAATTTTAAAGCAATCAGGTATGAAATTCGCGATTTGAAAATAACATTGTCGAAACTCGGTAATACTGCCTGGTTCTTCTGCATTCTCGATGATATCAATGAATGGAAAGGTAAACCGGCAAACTGGATCAATACTAGGTGGACCGGTGTTCTGGAAAAAAGAAACGGTAAATGGATTGTAGTCCAGATGCATTTTTCTTTTCCACAAGACAAATGAGTATGAAGGTTCTTAATTATTTTAACAGATATTACGCAGAGAAGGTAAATTACTAAAACCTTTATATCAATAGCCACGACCCTTAAATAAATTGCCACGACCCTTAGATAAATTGCCACGACCTTTAGGTCGTGGAACTGAATAAATAAAATGGAGCGGGCTTTAGCCCAAATAATACTGCTGAAAATGGAGTTCAAACCCTGTAATACTTTTGATTTATTAATCCACGAGCTTGCCGAAGACATTCCTTCGTATAAAACTCATGGCAATAAATGCTTTTATTTCACATCTTCAGCAAACGGCGTAACAAGAGTAATTTAATCCTTTTGTGTGTAGTAGTACTATTTCTTATAAAAAAGCAGGGAAAATATTTATTAAGATCCTTCTTCCTTCTTCTTGTCGGACAATTCTACAAACTTCGCATCCTGTACATCTTTATATTCTTCTTTAGGTTTTTGCGGTGTTTCCTGCCGGGGATTTCCTGAAGATGAACGCGGAGGTCTCTGAAGCGTGCGTAAAAATCCTCGTACCAATATCAGCACAAAATAAATAATAAATACTACTGCAATTAACAGTAACAATAAAAATCTGATCATGGCTATTTATGCACTAGCGGGTTGTAATACTCAACAGGCGCTTTATTAGGTCTGAGAATTTGAGTCAGCAAATCTTCGAAATGATCCGGATTATTAACAAAATCTATCTCTGTCGCCTTGACAATCAATAACGGCGTTGATTTATACCGGAAGAAAAAATAATTATATGCTTCGTTAAGTTCTTTTATATATTCGGCCGACATATTTTTTTCCATCTCACGCCCGCGTTTCCTGATATTTTCCATGAGGCGATCGACGCTGGACTGGAGGTAAATTACAAGATCAGGCAGCGGTACGGTTTTCTCGATCGCGTTCAGCAGGTTCTCATACAGCTTCAACTCATCATCGCGCAGTGTGAGGTAAGCAAAGATTTTATCTTTTTCGAAGATATAATCCGAAACAATATGCGAGTGGAAAAGATCGGCCTGGTATAATTCCTGCTGCTGCCTGTAGCGGTTGAGCAGGAAGAAAATCTGTGTCTGAAAAGCGTAGCGCTCCGGATCTTCATAAAATCTCGGCAAAAATGGATTTTCTTCAAAATTCTCCTGTACAAGACGCGCGCCTAAACGTTCCGAAAGCATACGCGCCAGCGAAGTCTTGCCGGCACCTATAACTCCTTCAATGGCTATGTAATGAATTTCGGGAGAGAGCTGCACCGTTATACCTTTTTTATATCTATTTGAACTTTAACCTTACGAACTGCACTTGTATCGGAACAGCGTTTTAACAGATCTTTTATACTTTCACACCGCATCGGGTCGATAAATTCTGCATCAATTTCATTCATAGGCACAAGTACAAATCTCCGGCGTGCAATTTCAGGATGAGGCAGCTGCAGGTTTTTTTCGTTAAGGATTTCATCGCCGTAATAAAGTATGTCAATATCTATTTCTCTCGGTCCCCACCGTTCTCTTTTCGTTCTTCCGATTGAACTCTCTATTTCTTTCAGTTTATTCAGTAAATCTCTTGACGATAGTTTTGATTCCAGTTCGGCCGTCATATTGAAAAATTGCGGCTGTTCTTTTTTACCGACCGGTTCAGTCTCGTATACCGAGGAATACTTATTCAGGCTTATCTTTTCCGAATTCGCTATTTCAATCAATGCTTTTTGCAGATATTCAGCACGGTTGCCGACATTCGATCCCAGTCCGATAAACACACGAGCCATCCCTGCCGCCTATTTTCGTGTCTCTGTTAATTCCACCTCAACATAGTCAATCACTCCTTTTACCGGAGCACCGGGTTTGCGAACCCTTACCGTTACAGAATCCACTTTTTTGAATTTTCCTAATATTCCCTTTCCGATGGAGCCTGCAAGCGATTCGAGAAGAAAATGGTTTTTCTCCAGCACTAAAGTCCGTATGCAGTCATATACCCGTTCGTAATTGACCGTATCACCAAGATGATCGCTTTTCGCTCCTTTTGCAAAATCGCAGTGCAGATCGACATCTACCTCGAACTTGCCGCCCAGATTCTGTTCATCCGTCAGAACACCGTGGTAAGCATAAAACACTGCGTTATGGAGCCGAATGATACCGCTATTTTTTTTTCTTTTAACAGGCATATTTGCTTAATGAATAATATAGAGAACCAATACTCGAAAGGCAATTTACATGTTCTGCAACTTTTTTACAGCATATAACAACCGCCGGACAACTGATTCCTTGCCGAGCAGTTCCATCATCTCAAAAAGTCCTGGCCCGCCAGTCTTTCCAGAAACCGCCAGTCTTACCGGATGTATTAATTTATTCGGTTTCACAGCAAGTTCTTCGGATAATTTTCTCAGAGCAGTTTCAATCGATGCATGTGAAAATTCATCCAGCGCAGTTAAACGTTCTGCAAAAAGTTTTACACGCTCGCCCGATCCCGGTTCCCAGCTTTTTTTAATTCCTGCCTCATCGAACGATTCCGGATCCTGAAAAAAATATCCGCCGTTCTCTGCTAAATCCCGGGGAAACACCATGCGCTCCCTCATCAAGTTCACTACATTCTGAAGATACTGCTCTTCAACATTGGTCCACCCTTTCTTTTCAAGATAAGGCCTTACAAGCTGTGCAAGTTCTTCGCTGGATTTTAATTTAATATGCTGTTGATTCAGCCAGTTCAGTTTTTCTACGTTAAATACCGCACCCGATTTACTGACGCGCTCCAGCGAGAACTCCTCTATCAATTGATCCATAAAAAAAACTTCCCGCTCATCACCCGGATTCCAGCCTAGGAATGCTATAAAATTGACTATAGCTTCCTTCAAATACCCTTTTGCACGATAATCTTCAACTGCCACATCGCCCTGACGCTTGCTCAGTTTTGATTTATCCGGATTTAACAGCAGCGGCAGATGAACGTAGACAGGCAGATCCCAGTTAAAATACCGATAAAGCAAAATATGCTTGGGCACACTTGACAGCCATTCTTCTCCCCGTATAACATGTGTAATACCCATTAAATGATCGTCCACAACTACAGCAAGATGATAGGTAGGAAAACCATCCGACTTGATAATAACCTGATCATCGATAATGTTAAACGATATTACTACTTTACCGCGAATAACATCTTCGAACGACATTTCCCCGTCCAATGGTACTTTCATCCGGATAACATGACGTTCGCCCGCCGCAACGCGTTTTTTCGCTTCGTCAACAGGTAAATCTCTGCAATGACGGTCGTACGAAGACGTTTGTTTCAGCGCTGTTTGTTTTTTTCTGATCTCATCCAGTCTTTCGGGAGAGCAGAAACAGTAATATGCCTTGCCGGAATCTATCAACTGCTCTGCATAACGTTTATACAGCTCAAGGCGCTGGGATTGGATGTAAGGGCCAAAACCGCCGTCGCGATTCGGGCCTTCGTCATATTCCACGCCTGCCCATTTTAATGTGTCAATCAGGTTTTCTACAGCACCTTCAACTTTTCGTGTCTGATCCGTGTCCTCAATCCGGAGTATAAATTGGCCGCCATGTTTTTTAGCAAATAGGAAATTATATAGCGCTGTTCGCAAGCCGCCGACATGCAGATACCCGGTCGGACTGGGGGCGAATCGAACACGAACCTGTTTTTCCATAAATTTTCACTGTTTACAAAAAAAGCGTCCCTAAGATAGGAGACGCCTGCTTATCTTTCAGGATTTCCCGTTAAGCTTATTCTCAAATTTTGAACGACGGAATTTCAACCGTTAGAAAGAAAAAATAGTCAAATTGGATTCTATTAAATCCAAAATATTACAATAATTAAACAAAAAGAACGCGTAAAAGCAATTCAACAGCTGTCATTATAACGGCCTTGATTATCGGCAAAGGCTGTTTTCTAATCTTAATCCTGCAAACGTATTTCATTTTTTTTACGATATAAGACTTTCTCCTTTGCTCCTTATTTTATTTCGTAATATATTATTTTGATACCCCTTAAGGGCCTCATATCAAAACCGCTTCAGAATTCATTTGAATTTGTTTTTTTGAACCAATATTAAAAGGAGAGATAAAACAAATGAGTACAGAATACAATCCGTTTGTAACTGCCCAGGCTCAATTCGATAAAGTAGCCGAAATGTTGAGTCTGGATGACGGCATGAAGACTTTCCTTCGAAACACTCTAAGAGAGCATCACTTTCTCGTACCTGTTCATATGGATAACGGAAAGGTAGAGATTTTCAAAGGATTTAGAGTTCTTCATAATGATGCAAGAGGTCCCGGTAAAGGAGGCATCAGATTTCATCCCCAGGAAACAATCGATACCGTCCGGGCGCTTGCGATGTGGATGACATGGAAATGTTCTGTTGTTGATATACCGTTAGGAGGCGCCAAAGGCGGTGTAATTTGCGATCCGCATAATTTAAGTCAACGCGAGCAGGAACTGCTTTGCAGGGGCTGGGTTCGTCAGCTTTCAAAAAATGTAGGCCCGCTTGAAGACGTTCCAGCACCCGATGTAATGACAAATGCCCAGCACATGTTATGGATGCTGGATGAATACGAGACAATTCATGGTGCCAAGTATCCCGGATTTATCACAGGGAAACCGGTCGGCATGGGAGGATCACTAGGAAGAACCGAAGCAACCGGTTACGGACTTGTGTTCACTTTACGGGAAGCTTTAAGAGAAAAAGGCATAAGGCCCGAAGATACAATTGCCAGTGTTCAGGGATTCGGCAACGTTGCACGTTACGCTATTGAACTTTACCAGCAAATAGGCGGAAAGATCATTTCTGTATGCTGCTGGAATCAGAAAGACAAAATATCTTATACATTCAAAAAGAAGGAAGGCATTAATCTCAGCGATCTGCTGTCAATCACCGACAATTTCGGCAGTATTGATAAAGACAAGGCAAAAGGTATGGGTTATGAAGTGCTTCCCGGAACAGCATGGATTGAACAGGATGTTGATATCCTTATCCCTGCTGCATTAGAGAACCAGGTAACCGGAGAAAATATCAAGAAGATGAGCCAGCGGGTAAAGTTGATCGCTGAAGGCGCAAACGGGCCTACAACTCTCGAAGCTGATGAGACAATCAGGAGCCGCGGGATATTTCTTATTCCCGATTTTCTGGCAAATGCCGGAGGAGTTACATGCAGTTATTTTGAACAGGTGCAGTGCAATATGAATTACTTCTGGGAAAAAGAAGAAACCCTGAGCAAGCTCGATACCAAAATGACTTCCGCATTTATAGCAGTAAGCGAGCTGGCAAAGAAAAAAAATATTTATATGCGTGATGCAGCGTACGTGATTGCCATCGACCGCGTTGCAAAAGCGACAAGAAATCGCGGATGGGTATAACGCCTCAACTATGATAAATTAATCATATTTGAAAGTGTTCCAAATGGATACAGGTAAAGGTCTCTCAACCGAAAAACAAGTATTTCGTTTCAATCGTAATACGTTCGGCGGTTCCGAGACCTTTACATATATGGGGGATGGCGAACTGGGAGGCAAGGCAAGAGGTCTGGCCTTTATTCAGGAAAAAGTGATTCCTTATTATTCCGCGAATCCTCTTCCGCAGGTCAAAGTCCATGTCCCCAAATTGACTGTAATAACGACTTACTTTTTCGACCTTTTTTTAAAAAACAACGACCTGTATGAAACCGCATTTTCCGATGAAAGCGATGAACGCATTGCTCACCGTTTCCAGAAAGCCGAATTACCGCCCGAATTAATCGGAGATCTTAGAGCGCTGATTTCAAAAATCAACAGCCCGCTGGCAGTAAGATCTTCAAGCATCCTGGAAGACACGGCGCATTCGCCTTTTGCCGGTGTGTATGAAACCAAAATGATTCCGAACAACCAGTCTGATACAGACAGCCGTTTTAACAGACTTATTGAAGCCGTTAAGTTTGTATATGCTTCGACTTTTTTTAAAAAAGCTAAAGCTTATATGAAATCGGTAAATCAAAAATTTGCCGATGAAAAGATGGCCGTAATTATTCAGGAGGTAGCCGGAAAACGGCACGGCGACAGGTTCTATCCGAATATTTCCGGTGTTGCCAGATCATACAATTTTTTTCCTTTCGGCGAAGCAAAATTTGAAGACGGCATAGTAAACCTTGCCCTCGGTTTAGGAAAGACCATTGTAGACGGCGGACTGACCTGGTCATGTTCACCGGCTTACCCCGATACCGATCCGCCTTACAACACAACACATGATTTATTGTACCAGACTCAAACAAAATTCTGGGCCGTTAACATGGGTAAACCGCCGTCTTACGATCCCGTAAAAGAAACGGAATATCTGACCAGGTGCAATTTAAACGATGCCGACTATGACAATACCCTTTCCCTGATTTCTTCGACATACGACACTGAAAACGACAGAATAAATATCGGCACAGCGAGACCCGGCCCCAGAATTATTACATTCGCTCCCCTGCGAAAAACAAATGTAATTCCAATAAACGACGCTTTAAAATCAATAATAAAAAAATGCGAGGATGCGTCGGGTCAAAAAGTTGAAATAGAATTTGCAGTTGATTTTAACAGCTCTCCCGATCTGAATGCGGAATTCAGTCTTTTACAGGTCAGACCGATATTGCTTGACCATAAATCCATAGAGATTAATGAAAACGATTTGTCGGGTACAGATGTTCTGGCTGCTTCCAGGCGTGTACTCGGTTGCGGGATAATAGATAATATCAACGATATAGTATATGTCAGGCCGGATGCATTTGATTTGAAATATTCAAAACAGATGGCCGAACAAATCGAAAAAATTAATTTGAACCTGACTGAAACTGAACGCCCTTATCTTTTAATCGGGCTCGGAAGATGGGGCACATCCGATCCCTGGCTTGGTATTCCGGTAATCTGGGGCCAAATCTCAGGCGCGAAAGTCATTGTAGAATCGACAGTTCCGGGCATGAACATAGAATTAAGCCAGGGATACCATTTCTTCCATAATCTTTCTAATTTAGGCGTAGGTTATTTCTCGTTGAGCTATAATGACGATTATAAAATCGACTGGAGCTGGCTCGACCGTCAGGATGCTGTGGAAGAAACCCAGTTCGTCCGTCATGTGAAACTGAAATCAAATTTAAAAATAAAAATCGACGCAAGAAAAAGATTGGGAGTAATATTAAAGTGAAACAGCGGAACAAAAATATATCCAGCCTGGTAAAAGATCTCCAGGAAAGAACAAAAGAATTGACCTGTCTCTATCAACTGGAAGAACTTTTTCTTGACAGCAATCTATCCCTGGACGATCTATTCGTTAATATTACCAAGATAATTCCCAGAGGCTGGCAGTTCCCGGAGATCTGCAAGGCAAAAATTATCTATAATGATAGGACATACAAAAGCGAAGAATTTAAAGAGACACCTTGGGTATTAAGTTCGGAAATCAAAGTGCAGGGGAAACCCGTAGGAAGGTTACTGGTTTATTATATCAAAGAAGCACCGACGGACCAGGAAGGATTTTTTTTAAAGGAAGAAATAAAATTAATCAATACTATAGCAGACCGGATAAGCTATACCATTATTCATAAAACAATGAAGCAGATTTATGAAGAATGGGAAGGAGTAAAAGAAGATATCTCAAAAAAGGGCGATGCGGAATGGCAGGTTATAATAAATATGTTGCAGAGAACGGACAAGCATGTATACATGTATGTTTCACAAAAAATGCTGCATTATCTCTGCTGGCAGGGAATTGAAGAAGCAAACCGTCTGCTTCAGCAGAACATCATTAAGAAGGAAGTCAATGTCCGCAAATACGTAATGGAAATAAATCGCCCAACGCAAAAGCAGACAAATAACGAAATTTTAAATCTTAGCGAAGAAGTATTCAAAATTGCAGCAAAAAATCTGGACGGGAAAAAGATACTGTCATTCATACAAAAATGGATACAGCAGGACAAACTGAGATTTTTCATTCAGACAATCGATAATCCGAATTCATCGTTAAATGAAATTATCAATGCAATCACAAGATACAAATACCTTGAAGCCGAAGGCATTGATTTATCACCCTCCATCGAAAGCGGCCTGAGAGTTTCGCTAATACGTCGATTTCTGTCGGATCAACTGGAATTTATTAAAATTGCTAAGGATTATGTCAACATCCAGGACTACTACCATCTTGTCAACCGGATAATATTTCCCGTGAACAGCCGTGGCAGACTTGGCGGAAAAACCGCTGGCCTGATACTGGCTTCAAAAATTCTGGGCAAATCAAAAGAACAAACTGAGTTATTTTCCAGCCTGAAAGTTCCTAAAACATGGTACATCACTTCAGACAGCCTGACGAATTTTTTGCATGATAATAATTTTGAAGAAATGAGCGAGCAGAAGTATAAGGAGATTGAAGAAATATCAGTCGAATACTTGAACATCATTCAAATATTCAAGAATTCATACTTTGCACCGGAAATTGTGAAAGGATTATCAAGCGTTATTGAAGACTTCGGAGTTCACCCAATCATAGTCCGAAGTTCGAGTCTTTTGGAAGATCGTTTAGGCGCCGCTTTCTCCGGTAAATATAAAAGCTTGTTCCTGGCAAACCAGGGAACAAAGGAAGAACGGCTGGAAGCTTTGATGGATGCAATTGCGGAAATCTATGCTTCCACTTTCTCTCCCGACGCAATCGCATACCGCGCAGAGAGGGGACTTCTTGATTTTCATGAAGAGATGGGTATTATGATTCAGCAGGTTGTCGGGACAAAAGTCGGTCATTATTTTCTTCCTGCGTTTGCCGGCGTGGCTTTCAGCAGCAACGAATTCAGATGGTCATCCAGGATCAAACGCGAAGACGGATTGATTCGCATGGTGCCGGGTTTGGGCACACGTGCGGTAGACCGTGTTTCGAATGATTATCCTGTCCTGCTCGCCCCGGGCAACCCGGATATACGTGTAAATATAACTCCGGACGAGATACTACATTACTCACCTAAAAGAATCGATGTTATAAATTTAACCAACAACAGTTTCGAAACGATAGAAATATCCGATTTATTAAAAGAGTTCGGAGACAAGATCCCGAATGTCAATTTGTTATTATCCATATACAGGGAAAATCACATCGAAACGCCTTTAAACGTGTTTAATATAGATTTCAGCAAGGAAAACCTTGTTGTCACGTTTGAATCCCTTATAAGGCAGACTGTATTTGTCAAGCAGATAAAAGCAATTTTAC
>JAFGLB010000099.1 GCA_016928255.1 Bacteroidota bacterium | reverse complement strand
TTATCCGAAGTATTCAGGAAATACTCAAGGATACCTGATTGAGTACTTCAAGAACATAACGCAAGAGATATATGAAGGCCTTAAAACGGCTTTTGAACAAAAAGGGTATAAAGTATTCGACTTAAAGCAACTCTCCAGATCCTGGGAAAAGCCGTTTCATGAAATGACTATTGAAAAAATAGTTACAGCTCTGAGCGGTAAAGCTGACTATCTTTTTGTTTTTCATTACATGGACATAGGCAATTCCAGTATCGATTCTAAAACCTACCGGGTGAAGGCATCAAATAGCGGATTTACGTCCATGGTTTTTTCATACACCCTTTTTGACATTGCAGAGCAAGAAGACGTGTTTTCGTATTCACCAATGATCGGATTTGCCGTAATGCCGTCAATAATCTATAATCCAGAAATCATGGAAAATCCCGAATTGCGTAAAAGAATAATTATAAACTGCAATAATGAAAACAAAGATGAATCTTACAAATTTTCGCATGATTTTACGGACAGCGAATTAATAAAATTATTATTGAATAATATTCTAAACGGTTTCAGCTGTCCTGATAAAAAGTATATTGACTGTTATGATAAATGCAGATTTTACGAAATTAAAGGTCTAATTCCTCAAATTCCTTAAATAAAGAATTTAGCAATAATTAATCCATGCTCATTATGAAGACAATATCTTTGCTTGTTATCTCGATTTATTCAATACTTGTATTTCAAACCAAGCGGACGCCCGATGTTGTCAGGGATATTGACGGGAATATTTATCATACCGTAATAATCGGTACGCAAACCTGGATGCTTGAAAATCTGCAAACAACAAAATACCGCGACGGCACTCCGATACCGGTACTGAAAGACAAAAAACTTTGGATAACTGACAGTATTGGTGCCTGTTGTTTCTATAACAACGACACTGCTAATTTGAAGATCTACGGTCTACTTTATAACGCACCTGCAATTCTTAATTCGAAAAAATTGGCCCCGAAAGGCTGGCACATCCCCAGTGATAAAGAATGGCAAACATTGATTGATTATTTGGGAGGTGAAAAAGTTGCCGGCGGAAAATTAAAAGAAAAGGGAAATAAACACTGGAAAGAGAATGTTAATGCCACTAATCAAAGCGGTTTTACTGCACTGCCGGCCGGTTTTCGCGATTGTTTTATTCAAGTTACCGGCAAAAACAGCCGTTATGACTGGCTCGGCCTTCGGACTCTTTTTGCATCGAGTACTGTATGGGGAGATAAAATAATTTGGGTGCGTGATTTGCAGAATGTTAACGGTATGGTAATAAGAAAACATGGTGGGGGCTGCAGCGGTATATCCGTTCGTTGCATTAAGGATTGAATCACTATCGAATATCTTAAGGAAGCCCTATAAATAACTCGCGTTTTCCAATAAGGATTCTGTTTATATGTTAATGTTTGCAAATCACATCATATTTTCAAATAACAAGATTATCAATAATCAATCATTAACAGCATAATTATATGAATCCAAAAACATTACTAAAATATATTTATAATATGATATAACCCGAGCAAATTTAAAAAAATAAACAGGATTGAACTTATGGAAAAACGAGACTTTATTAAGGCGGGCCTGACGGCTGTCGGCACTTTGCTGATACCCCGAAAAATATTAGCACTGGAATTTTATCCGACGGTTAATAAATCTGAATGGGCAGTATTGTACAGCACATGGTGCGGGACTTCGCGCGACGCAAGCATCTGGATTTCCGAGGGAATGAACGGCATTGCGGATGTGTTCGACGTCAGGGAGAATCCGGATTTATCCAAATATAAATACATTATTGCCGGCGGATCAATACGAAGCGGGGTAACTTCAAAAGAATTACAGGAATATTTAGCTAAACATAAAGAAGTTATTAAAAACAAAATTAGAGGACTATTCGCCGTTTGCGGAAATATGAAACAACCGGTTACGCAGAAACAGTATGAAAATTTCTTCGATAACCATCTCATTAAGCTAACAGACGCCCCGAAAGTTCCTTCAAAAGTATTTCTGGGTCGGATTACATGGGGATTAATGGAGCCTGATGTTCGGAAACAAATGATGTCCTTCCCCGGCATGGAAGAATATGACAATCTAAAACGCAGTGAATGCATGGAATTCGGGCGTGAAATTTTAAAATCTAATAAATAAACTCACAGCGGTCAAAAAAACAAGCAGAATCCAATTAAGATCATGGAATTTAAAGAAGTTTTAGAAAAAAGAAGAACCGTTCGGGACTTTCAAAACAAGGAAGTGCCGAAGGCTGTTATCGACTATGCTATAGAGAATGGATTTAAAGCCCCGACTTATAATCATCTCAGAGAATGGGATTTTATTATTATAAAAAGTATCGAGTCAAAATTAAAACTGATTGAATCCGAGAAGCTCGATAAATCAACCGATCTTAACGAACTTGAAGAAATGTTCAGGAATAAAGACAGGATCATGAAGGAAATGTATATGGATGCAATTCCCAAGCAAAAGAAAATGATCCTCGAAGCACCGCTGGTTGTTATTGTTGTTTTTAAACCGAAAACAAAAATCGAAAAAGCAAAGAAAACATATGACTTAAACTGTCTGGCATCGGTATGGACTTGCATAGAAAATTTCCTTTTGAGCCTGGCAGAACACGATGTTTACGGCGTGACCTTCATTCCTCAGAATATCGGGACAATTAAGTCGAAACTAGAAATCCCTGACGAGCTTGAAATCGCAGCCATAATTCCATTAGGTTATAAGTCGGATAAAGCAGTAATCCTTCAGCAGAAGCCAGTCGATATTGCCAGGAGGAAACATTATGAAAGGTGGTAAAAATCAGCGTGCTGACAATATGTGAAAATTCGATTGCAGGTTCTGAGTAAAATCAAGCAGTAAGTTTCGAGAAAAATATAAATGGATATAAATAACAGAGCTCCTGCATCAACCCGGCATCAAATTGTGATCGGGGCGCCCATCGAAAAAGTCTGGAATCTTCTTTCAGATATTGACCGGTGGCCTTCTTGGAATCCGACAATTTCTTTCTCCAAGCTCGAGGGTCCTCTCGCTCCCGGCACTTCGTTCCGCTGGAAATCTAAATCCGCACCCATCGTCTCAATCCTTCAGGAAGTGATTCCTCAAAAACGCATCAGTTGGACGGGAAAATCAATGGGAACGAAAGCCATACATATATGGGAACTTGAAGCTCAGGGAAATAATACAATCGTAAAAACCGAAGAATCTTTCAACGGCTTGATAGTAAAGCTTTTAAAAGGGATGATGCAAAAGACTCTTGATCAATCGCTGCAGGAATGGTTATTATGCCTTAAACAAAATGCGGAACGATAGGTACCTGTATAAAAAAATTCATATAAAGCATCTACATATAAAAATGCTGAAGAAGCATACGATATTTCAAAAAACTTAACAAGAAAATTTATACAAAGACATCAATAGGATTATTTTTCTGCCTCCCTCCCCTTGCTTCTAACACTAAAACTCAATAATATCTTGCTGAAAAAGTCACAGCACCGCTGATAAATCCGAATAATATGGGCACTAAAACAGAATTGAAAAAGCTGGGATTATTGGGATCATTTGCGATTTACATTCCGGCTGCTGTATTAGTATGGTCGTTCACAAAGTATCTTATTCCTTATCTGACGGAATCGACGGGACAAGAACCTGTTCTATTCTGGTTCATTACAGCCGGATTAGGAATTTTTACGCCGTTGATAATTACTGGGATATTGATACTGAAATCTGAAGGCTGTAATATTTCAAAATCAACCTAGACAGAACGCCTGCGTTTCCGGAAAATAACGGCGCACGATTCAACATGGAGCATCGCTGGTTTAATCGCTATTGGAATATTAACAGGCATAATAATGAAGATAATTGCATCAGTTACGGGAGAATTTAGTCCCGTTCCGGCATTCATGCACCTTGAGCCGTTGACCAGCGGAAGATACTGGCTGTTATTTATCTGGTTACCTTACTGGATTTTAAATATATTGGGAGAGGAATTTCTGTGGCGCGGAGTAATGCTGCCAAGGCAGGAAATCGCATTCGGAAGATATACATGGCTAACGCATGGCTTCGGATGGGGATTATTCCATATCGCTTTCGGCTGGCAATTGTTGATCACTTTGATTCCCCTAATTTTCATTCAATCATATATAGTCCAGAGAACTAAAAATTCATGGACCGGCGTCGCAATTCACGGCGCTGTTAACGGTCCGAGTTTTATAGCAATCTGTTTCGGTTTGATTTGAATACACCGGAAAATGAAAAATGGAAGATAATGTTTTATTCGCATTGAGTCTTACACTGTTTGCCGGACTGTCGACGGGTATCGGAAGCCTGATCGGACTGCTTTCAAAAAAGTTCGAGCCGAAGTTCCTTACAGTTTCGCTGGGATTTTCAGCCGGAGTTATGATTTACGTCTCGCTTGTAGAGATATTCGCTAAAGCAAAAGATTCACTGATAATAGGCTGGGGTGAAAAAAACGGGTATATACTCACCGTGATAGCTTTTTTTGCAGGTATGTTCGTTATCGCGGTAATAGACAAACTAATTCCTTCTTATGAAAATCCGCATGAAATAAATGTTCTGAACAAAATCGAGAAAAGCACAGAACAGGAAAAAGCAAAACTCATGAGGATGGGCGTTTTTTCGGCTCTGGCAATCGGCATCCATAATTTTCCCGAAGGTCTTGCAACATTTATGAGCGGATTGACAAATCCTACTCTCGGCATAAGCATCGCGGTAGCTATAGCAATCCATAATATTCCTGAAGGATTGGCCGTCTCTGCCCCGATATTCTTTGCCACCAAAAGCAGAAAGAAAGCTTTCATTTTATCATTTGCATCAGGACTTGCAGAACCTGTAGGAGCCCTAATAGGTTATTTTATACTCAGATCCGTATTCAACGAAACAACATTCGGTGTGGTCTTCGCGGCAGTTGCGGGAATAATGGTTTACATATCTTTGGATGAGCTCCTCCCGACAGCCGAGGAATACGGAGAACACCATATCGCCATCGGAGGATTGATCAGCGGGATGATCGTAATGGCAGTAAGCCTGTTATTGTTTGCATGAAACAGAAACATATACTTCGGCAGAATAGGATTTTTCAGATATGACCAGATATTATGTTTTAACGGCATTATTTTTTATCGGATTGATTTTATCGGGTATATCTCCTCATGACCACTTCACTTTTTTCCTGGAAATTTTTCCTGCCATTCTGGGATTTATCATTCTTGCACTCACATTCAATAAATTCAGATTCACAGATCTGGCGTATTTTTTGATACTGATTCACTGTTATATATTGTTTATAGGCGGACATTATACATACGCAGAGGTGCCGTTTTTTAACTGGATAAAGGAGACTTTTGACCAAAGCCGGAACAATTATGATAAGGTCGGACATTTTGCACAGGGATTCGTACCCGCGTTAATAGCAAGAGAGATATTTATCAGAAAAAATATTGTTAAACGCGGAATGTGGCTTTCATTTTTGGTTATATGTGTTTGCATTGCGATCAGCGCCGTTTACGAGCTGTTGGAATGGTTCGTTGCCGCCGTATCGGGACAATCAGCCGATGCATTTTTAGGAACACAAGGCTATATTTGGGATACTCAGTCGGATATGCTTTATGCATTGATCGGCTCAATTTGTATGATCCTTTTATTCTCAAAAATTCAAGATAGACAAATTGAAAAAATTTTGGCAGCACGAAAATAATAGTATTCTCGTATCGTAAACTCTGGACTATTTATTATCCGATTATATCTCTATCAGTAATTAGGCGTTATTTCCGATGATAAGAACACGCTGCATATGAATAAAATGGTTTTTTTAACAGTATTCTTCATCTTGCCCTCAATAACAGTTTTCGGGCAGAAAAATGGAGACATGGATTTTGATTTTAAGGATTTCTTCCAAAAGGACTCAACTGCAAGATGGCTTTGTATATACGACAAGATTGCTTGGTGGACATCAGATAGTGTAATGAATCAGAGCTCTACCGAAATTCAGCGTTTAGGAGGAGAGTGGTTTTGTTTTCAAACAGAAGATAGCAATTGGCACGCGGCTTTTGGTAAATATAAAGATGGCAAATTCGATTTAGTTTTTCATTACTTAGTTGACACAGAAAATAAAGTCTCAAGAATCTATGAGGTTATTGACACAAACCTATTAAATACCTATTCGAGAGCTTTAATCACGGCAAAAACAAAGAGTAAAATAATTACCGATTCAACAAAAATAAGATTTAACCAATACATTAGGCAAAACGAAGATAATACTTTAACGGTTTGGATCCTTCCTGCATTTCAGCCAGATGGACTGGCTGTATTTGGCGGAGAGTTTATTTACAAAATCGATCGTACCGGAAATATTATTTTAGAAGATAGCAGTTACTATCAAGGACAATTCAGAGGTATAAAGGTTAATAAATCGAAAGAAGTGTGGATTGATTATACCGAACTGGAAAAACCAACTTTGGGAGGTGTATTCTTTGTTTGGTATTACAACAGGTATTTCGCAAAAATTAATCTTAACAATAAAAATTATGTATCAACAATAATGAAAATTCTGGATGAGAATAGTTTTTGGGTACATGTAAAAAAACATAAATAAGAGTTTATAATAAATATTAGATATTGGAGGTAATATTTTGTGAAAACCCGATATTATCCGTTTGTTTTGTTTCTGTTCCTATCTTCTATTACTCTATTTTTCATGACTTGCAGTAAAAACGAAGGGCCTGTTGAACCCGGACAAAATAATACGGGCGGTTCGTCTTCTCAGCTGACCATTGGTTCGTCAGGCGGAAAGGTGGAAGACAGTTATGGTGCTTCTATTAACGTTCCTTCGGGGGCTGTCTCATCAAATCTTACAATCAGTGTCCGAACCGTGCATGCTGATTCGATTCCGCCGGAATTGCAGTCTGCTATTGTTGGAAACATAATCGAGTGTCTCCCGCATGGTGCTGAATTTCTGCAGCCGGTCACAATAGTCCTTCCTGTAACATCAGGGTTTACTTATCAAGCCGGGGATACATTAAACCTGTATATCTACAATGCCGATAGTTCAGCGTGGGAAATGACAACTATCCCTGCAATCGTTACTGCCGACGGACAGCACCTGCAGGCATCTGTCACTCATTTCACAGATTATGGAACAAACTCATCCGGCGGCTACAATGGAGGCGGGCACGGTTTCGACAATGTAAACCATTCCATCGATTTATCTGTGGCAATTGATGGTTGGATTGGCCAATATATGAGGAGTCTAGGCGGAATAGGAACAAAAAAACGGATGCTTGATTGTTGCATGACACTTGCAAACGCCTGGTTTGAATTTCGTTATTCTTCACCAGGATATAATGCTACAATTACAAAGGTTGAAGGTGATCAGGCAAGCTGTGATAAAATGGAAAACCTAAACTTCAGCGAAGGAACTCCCTCAGACGGATATCACATAAATATTAGGGTTCGGTTGTGCTGGGTCGTATGCAATCCAGATTTGAATCTGAGTATTTCACCGAGTCATTTTATGGTCCCTGACGACCGCGGCAAGACAGCAGATGTCAGCGCAAGTGTATCATGTGGAAACGGTCCGGGCGGGACTTTCAGCGGTCATTCTGTTAAATTTGTCGTTGCCAGCGGTCCCGGCCGCGTGGATCCTCCATTCGCAAAAATTAACAGTTCAGGAACCGCTTCCGGAACTTATACTGTAGAAACCAGAGGCACCTCGAATATACGAGCCGAGCTCGAAACTTGCCAAACGACGGAACCTACGACTGCCACTGCTTCCGCAAATGTAGTAGTTGATACTCTCATACCAGACCACATCTATGCAAATGTGACAATACATCATGGAGGTTCCGATATGCCATGGACATTCGATGACAGAGTTGAGATGATGCTGACAATAAGTATCGAAGATGAAAATGTTACGGTGACAGGCGGCGAAGGAAGCCATTATGCGACGTGCACTTCAAATGATTCGGAGTGCTCCATTATAAACTTGAGCGCCCCCGATTTTACACCGACAGGAAATGTCACAAAAAACGGTAATTCATTGTATGTTGAGTTCAATCCGAACCTCGCATCTATCAATTTTACATATTACTGTGATTTTGGAGACGGTGATGTAATAAACAGTCCGGTGCCTGCTTATGGATACATGGTTTCAACAATCATCGCGCAAAATGTAAAGGGAACAATCAATATGGAACTTGGAAGTTTTGTGACAGGAAGCGGTTCCGAAAGCTTCGGAGAAGATTTGCCGATCTCATACGAGTTTGAGATTGTTTACGGAACAAGAACACACCCATAGCAGCAAGGAACGATAATATATTAATGTTTTTTTTATACTAAAATTTATATGAATGCTATATACAATCACTAACAGGAAAAAAAATGAATAACAAGAGTATTCTTATACTGTCAATTTGCCTTAACATGGCATTTCTTCGCGCACAGACCACCGGCGTTTCTCTTCATTCTATCCCTGGTTATAATCAATGGGGATGGAACAGTATTGTCATGCAGAATGAATTCATAACCATCGCAACAGTACCGGCTATCGGCGGCCGCGTGATGCAGTATGATCTTGACAGTTTACCTTCTATCTATATTAATAAATATGAGCTTGGAAAGACTTACACACCAGCCAATAGGGGATATCACAATTTCGGCGGATATAAGACATGGCCTTCACCGCAATATAGATGGCCCGGCCAATGGCCCCCTCCTCCGACTCTTGATTACGGAAATTATACATTTACAGCCGATTCTGCATCAAACGATTCTGTATCCGTTCTGGTTACGAGTCCGGTTGAACAATGGATCGCATCCGGAATCCAATTTGAACGCAGAGCTACAATCTATCCGGGTTCCAGCCGTGTAAAAATGGAGCAGACAATAATAAATCAGGGTACCAGCACTGCTAACTGGGGTATGTGGTCTATAACTCAATCGATTGTAAATCATCCCGGAAAAACCGATTACGAAAATTACCGGGCTTATTTCCCTCTCAATCCTTCCAGCGTTTATGGAGCAGGCAAAACATGGACAGACGGCGCAAGCAATGCCTGGAAGGGAGAAATTTCTCCCGGCATTTACGGCGTTCAATTTTATCCTACTCCTCCTTCAGGCAGTAAGATTTTTTCCGATTCGGATAAGGGCTGGCTTGCTTATGCTGTTGCTTCGGATACGGTCGTATTTGCCAGAACATTTGATATTTATGAAGGCGCGCATTACCCGGACAGTGCGCGGCTTACAGTATATGTAAGCAACTTTCCGGCATACATGGAAATCGAAGCGAAATTTCCGCTGATGGATATTAATCCGGGCGAAAGGTACACATTCACAGAAAACTGGTGGACTGCAAAGGTGCGGACTCCGATTATAGATGTGAATTCAATTGGTGCAGTTGCTCAAAAGGTTACCTATGATTCGACAACGCATACGTTGTCGGCAGTATACGGAGTTTTTCATAAGGGCATTGCAAAGGCGGTATTCAAAGATGAAACCGGCCAGGTTATTTCAGAGGGACGCGAGTATAGCGTTTCACCTCTTAAAGAAATTCAGCTGAATGAGACAATAACTATTCCGCAAAACACAAAAAAAATTGAATTTCAGATTTATAATCCTGAAGGCGGACTTATCGGAATTCTCGACAGTACAGATATCGGTCACCTGTTAACTTCTGTTGAAGCTGAAAGTCAGAACTTCCCTTTAAAACATAGTCTGTCCAATAATTATCCCAATCCATTCAATCCTAAAACAGTGATAAGTTATAAGTTAAAAGTGAAAAGTGAAGTGGAATTAAGAATATTCGATATTCTGGGAAGAGAAATTGCCACGCTGGTAAATGAGCAAAAGCCGGCAGGTACGCACACAATAGAATGGGACGGAAAAAATTCCGGAGGACAACATGTCTCGGGCGGTGTCTATTTTTGCTGTTTTGAAGCGGGTAAATTCAGGCAAACTCACAAACTAATCCTGCTGAAATGAACAGGTAAGTGTTTAAACGAAAAGTATATTAAATCGTTCTTTAATTATTTCAGCACATTCTTCAGGCGAGGAGCACTGCCTAATATATTTTGTACAATCACTCATACCTTCCCGGATCAATTCTTCACGCATTGTTTCAACCACATCGTTCCAGAAATTCCCGATCAATATAACAGGCCTTTCTTTAATAAATTTTTTATTAATAAACTCCCATACAGCCGCCAATTCAAGCAGTGTGCCCGTCCCTCCTTTCAGCACCACGTATGCATCGCCAAGTTCAACGAGTTTGAGCATCCTTTCGATTAATGTCGGTTTAAGAATTTCCTCATCGATCCAGGAGTTAGAAGTCTTGCCAAAGTGGTTATTAAAAGTGACGCCTATTGTTTTGCCGCCCGCTTCTTTTGCGCCGCGGGCAGATGCTTCCATAATTCCCGAATATCCGCCGTTGCAGACTGTAAATCCGTTCGCAACGAGGTGTTTTCCCACTTCGTAGGCAAGCCGGTATTCTTCGTCGCCTTCAATCGGCTTTGAACTGCCGAAAACCGTAACGATTTTTACTTTTTCTTCCATTATTTAAAGTATTTTTAATCCAAAAAAACCCAATTCACGCCGAGCCGCCAGAACCTGCCCTGCATGGGATAAATCGGGGAAAGCAGATATGGTGCATCTGTAATATTCTGCCAGGAGACCGTGAGATGGGCATCGCCAATTTTAAGTATTGCGAACAAATCGAGAGTGGTCGAACGTCCCAGCATTTGGCCGTAATGCAGATAGGAAAGCGTCTGCGGGTCGAACTGCATACCGTTCTGCCGGTTATAAAACCGGGAGCGCACGCCGAATTTTGCATCAAGTTTATCCTTAAAAAAAGTGCTGCGATAAGCCAGTTCGCCTGCAAGAATAAGATCAGGCAGGAAATTTTTTAATGTATCCGCTTCCTGATGGTCTGTAAACGTCAGCACACCGTTTAATTCAAATTTATAAAGATGAACATTTAAAGTTGTGTTAAATCCTTGAATTTTGAGTTTCGGGATATTGCAAATACTGACAGCCGGAGATTCTGCCGCCGTTCTGGACGGAAGATAAATAACAGCGTTTTCAATATTTCTTTTAAAGCCTTCAAAATTAACTTTTACAGCCGGCCCAATCCGGATAGTCAGTGCTCCGCGTAAAAACGAATGCTGTTCTTTCTTGATTTCACCTGTACGGAAAAACGTCGTATCCGTCCAGAACCTTTCCTGGAGCGTGGGAAACCTGTCGTACCATGCAGTTTCGGCAGACAATGCAAGCCATTCCGATATTTTCGATCTGAATATGGTTCCCGTGCTGATCGAGTTTTCCTCGCCGACAGAAACAGTACTTACAGATACTGATGGAACAAAAATTTCTGTCAACTTTATCTCCGCACCGGCAAAAAGAGACTTCGCTGATTCGGAATGCAACCCGAGTACCCGTGTGGAATCAGTCTTCCGCCGTTCCCATGATCCTCCAACAGTACATTGAATAAAGTTCAGGTTCACCTGTTGACGAAGCGTGACGCCCCAAAAAGACGACTGTATAAAATCATCCAGTGACTTCGAATAATAGCATTCCCGTTCCGATGTTGTGTAATAGACATTGGCCTGTGTCTTAGAGGCCGAATCTGAAAATATACGCGCGATAGCGCTTAACGTAACATCCCTGCGATAACGCTTATCCCATGCATCGTCATTCACAACCAGTGCAGCTGTTTCATCAAATGTCTTCGAGCTTGTTTTTTGCACTCCCCCGTTCAATCCATTCACGGCTTTCGTGTAAAAATCAGTCAGTGAAATATTCAATCTATCGGATATA
>JAFGLB010000098.1 GCA_016928255.1 Bacteroidota bacterium | reverse complement strand
TCATGATAACTGATTTTGCTGTAACTCACCATAAAATAATATACTTATAATTATTCTATGGTTACATTCTTACATAATTACCTAAAAATATTAATTCAATTGTCGAACTAACCAGAATCCGATACCAAATAGAACCTCTACTCCCAAAGGAATGAAGAGACCATTAGGAATAAGTTGCACACCCGTATAACGCATTGTTAAATATACCGCAATTCCTACTGCAATTGGAACAGACAGATAAGGAGGAAGTGAAATTGGTATAAACATCAAAAGATATGGTGCTCCACCAATGATTAAACAATTTAAAGCGGTAACCTGAATCGTTCGGATACGAAAGACCATCCAATATAAAAGCGACTTGAATAACCAAGATATTAGCGGCAATAATACTGTTAACAACTATTGATCTCCTTGTCGTTACTGTCCAACGGATGACAGACAAGTAAACTGCGCCTCAGATAATTAGTCATTTGTATGTCAATTCTTCTTAGCCTGCTTATCCATTTCTCGATACAAGTCAGATCGAGTTCAAGCACTTGTTAGCTGGCACAGTAAATTACTCAATGTAAATTTCTTTCGGAAATATCTCTTTTATATCCGTATTCCAGGTTATAGAGAGAACAATCCATTTATCAATTGAATTCTGATACAAATTAAAGACAGCAAAAACTGGCTGCTTTTCATATAATAATGTTATGTAGCAATAACGATACTTTTTACCTACACTAACTGTTTTAATAATATCATAGCCATTAAATTTTCCAAAATTCTTTTCATTTGCATAAAAATCGTTGATAAGTTGATCCTTGGAAGTAATATATTCTTTAGACCATGAAGACGTCCATAATGCCATCGCACTATCAACACCTTTTATTCGATATACTTCAAATCCATCTGAGACTATTTTGGGAGGGACCAAATCACATCCAGGGATAAAAACGACGGTTAACAATACTAAATAGATATATATTTTCATAAGTATTCTCCTGTGCAAGCTGACATCTGATTAGGTTAACAAATTATACTTTTGGCAAAAGGGAAATGTAAAACTGCATCCCCCAACTGCAATCAATATCTTTTAATTCGAATTCAAAATCAAGTGAGTGTATAATGAAGCCCCAACCGCCTCAACTCATCACCGCGCCATCAGCGCGAACACACCCCAGCCTAAGTATTCACGCGTGTAAGCGGCGTAGCGTTCGGGTTCCGAGGTTAGTTTGGCTCGAACATCTTTCGCGAACTCATCGTCGGGATTGGCTTCAAGCCATCGACGCATAGTGAGCCATTTGGCCGCCTCGTATCTGTCCCAACCGTCTTGATCAGCCAGAACCATTTCAACAACATCGTAGCTAAGGCGGCCGAAAGACGCGAGAAGTTCTGGAAGCATGAGAAAGTCGGAGATTAAGTGGGCAAGGCACCCTTTGGCAATATTTTCCGTCGGAGGTAACTGCCGCCAGTAGGGCTCGCCGATGAGTATGATTCCTCCGGTGAGCAGGCTCCGTGATAGAAGCTCGATAGTGCCGGCTACTCCTCCGCCGATCCAAGTGGCACCGAGACAGGCTGCCATACCGACCTTCTCGTCAGAGACGTATCCCGCAGCATCGCCATGAATGAACTTGACTTTATCGGCGACGCCGAGTTCTTCAGCACGCATTTTCGCTTGCTCGGTGAACAACTGACTCATGTCAATGCCGGTACCGATGACTCCGTAATCACGTGCCCAGGTGCACAGCATCTCCCCCGAACCGCTGCCGAGGTCGAGTACTCGGGTTCCTGATTCCAGACGCAGCGCCGCGCCGAGAGTGGCGAGCTTTTCGGGTGTGAACGGGTCATGAATACGGTGAGCACTCTCACTAATGTTGAAGATTCGTGGAATATCCATTGCAGAAAATCTCCTTTCGGGTGTTAAAAAATTCGACCAGGTCTAATGACTGGCGCATCCCGTTAACAACACGGGACAAGTAAGCCTGTTTACGTCGGTAGCCGAAAGCTTTAGCTTTCGTTTTCAGAACATATTCTGCTTCCAGCTTATTCCTTTATCTGCTTCCTCCTGAGTTTGTTACTTAGGAGGAGACACTACAAATGCTCATAGCTTCTTTATAAATTCAACATACTCCCGGATTATTTCTTCTGGAAATTGATGATAAATCTTTTGAAATCCTTCTTCGGCGTTGTCGAAAGCATAGAATTTCTTAAAAGCATCCATTCCCCAAGAATCAATCAAATACTTGATAAAAATGCCAGAAATTGAGTAAGCAATCGGCCAACGATTGACAGAGGGACATGTCCAAAAATTATTCCCGGTCGCCACCAGCTCTGATAGGTTATAATCGGAATACTTACAAGCAATCTCGACTGCATTTCGGTACCGGGAGCTATCTTTGCAGAACTCGTAATACTGTTCAATCCCCTCGAAAAAAAATGCATTGCGATTATATCCGATACTGTTTTCCCAGATTATGTGAAAACTCTCATGTTCGAAGATGCTAATATCGGTACCCACGGAATGGATATTTCCGAATTGTGAAGTCCCGAATGTTACAGAATCTGGAATAATGTCGAATCCAAGATTATAAAATCCGTTACAGAAAAGCCGGGCAGAATTCGGATCGCTGTGAACAAATGCGATAATCTTTTCTTTTGGTAAGGAACAATTCATCATTGAACAAATCGAAAGCACGATAGAATCCATCGGATAATTCCAGGTCAGTTTTTTGGAAACGAAGAGATTGTAATACTGCGATGAATACCTGTTGTAGTTCGTCGCCCGGATAAAATCGAGGTTGATCTCATCTTTTCCGGGTATTTGCTCGCGCGAAAGCGTGCCTTCGCGAATGATCATATACTCGTAAAACCCTGCCGGAGTGCGCTGCATCTGCCAAAGAGGCGAGAGTGAGTTACCAGTATGAACAATCCTGGTCGGTGTAATATAGGTAATGCCATCTTGTGCATCGCAATACTCAATACCATTGAATGCAAATCCGCATTGAGTGTGTTCGATTGGTAGATGAAACCTCTTCCAATTTTTGAAATCCGAGATCGCACCATATATATAGAGAGGTTTTTGAAGGTCAGTCTCCGATATATCTGATTCCCGTTTTACTTTATAACGCTCCCGGACGTAACTTGTCATCTTATCAAATCTTAAACTATCGGTCACTGTATCGGGAAGAACAAGCAATTTATGGGGTTGATCATCAAATGCTTTGAAATTGGATACGTTTGGGTCAGGCCGAGGTATTTTTTTTATATCTATCATTTCCTGGGATTGAAGACGGAGAACAAATATTATCTCCATAAATAGAATTGCTAATATATGTATTCTCATCGATCTTTCATATTTATAGTTGCGGCGACTAACCGCTGACGCATAAGTTACGCTCTTCTCTTGACTTACTTGTCTCGATGATTTTTATCGGGATTCCTTTTTAAAGTTGTTAGGCGCCCATGTTTTTAAATATTATTAATACCCTAATTCATATGTCCTTGAATAGAACGTTGAACTTTCTTGCTCAGAGTAATTGTACCGTCAAACTTACTAACCGAATAAATTGATTCATAAACAGTGATATTGTCGTGAAGACCAAAATCTCCATAACTGACCCGAGTTTCAGTAATAAGGATTTGATATACGGACTCCATGTCTTGGACAATCGATGTCAAAACCTTAGATCCGCCAATTTCATAATTATCTACGAACCATAAATACTCAATAAGTATCTTTACATCGGAAGCGAGAATTGGCCTTTTCTGAAAAACCCCTAAAATTGAACCAGGATTTAAACGGTCGAACATAGAGCGATCCAGATAGGAACATTTGTGAACCCTGCTTAATAGCGACCATGCAGATGAATCGCTCCTCTTAAACTCAAAATATTTTTCTGTTTCTCGCTCGGAAACAACAACTCGCCAAGTTGAGCCGTTTGCATTTGAAGAGTCTGACCAAGCACGGGCTTGATTATGATCTTCTGTGCATAATTCGTACCATTTTGTACCTCTCTGGCGTAACGGCATAATGCTAATAGTATTCTCATAGTAAATACTGCAATTAGTGACATCTTCCTGATAGAATCCTTGCGGATACTTATAAGAAGAGTAAACCAGTTGGAGAATTTGATCGTCGTTTAATGTTGGTGTAAGTACTTCATTATTTTTGCAGGAGAGCCCTACCGCAACGAGTGATATAAGTAAAAGATGATAAAATATTTTCATAATATTTTCCTGGGTGCCTAACATCTGATTAGGTCTACTCGATCTACAATTTATGACTATTAGATAAAGGTAAATGTAAAAGTAACATCCCCAATTATTTTAATATCTCTTTATTCAAATTCAAAATCAAGCGCCTATGGGACTTAAAAAAATCCAGAAAAAATAATAGCAAAACCACTTTCCCCTCCGGTTTACATTGATTCCTCTCCTATCCCGAAGTAGAAGCAACTCCTTAGGTTGCTTTGGGAGTCTCAGTATGGGACCCATTTTCTCATCTTGCAAATTCCTATATACTTTGACAAGATGACAAAGTCATATTTTATCACTTCCTCAGTGACAAAACTCTTGATAAAACCATTTTCTCATCTCGTCATTTCCTAAGGATATTCTTGATGACAAAACGTTAAAGAAAAGCGCACACTTGCGCTCTTCCTCGCCGTTACAGGTAGGCTACGGCTTTACGTTGGATTGAACTGCATATAGATTGGAGGATTGAGGATGTCATATTATTGCGCTTGGAAATCTCGTTTGGTTTAAATCCCGAAACTTGATCGTCAAGTATTACGCGCTCTTCAGAGGTTAAAGCATCCAGGAAGTTATTAGTGATTGTAAAATCCAGCGGCGTTATTTTTGATTGCAATTCGAATGTGTAAACACGGTCGTGATTCCAGGCATCAAGTGTGCGCTTGCCAACATCTTTTGCAGGGAATGCTGATCTGCAATTAAGTTCTTTGGCTCTGAAGTGCATCACTGATTTCATTAGTCCCATTGTCCTCCGATTGCCAAGTCGTTCACCTTCTTTCCAGGCCATAGTTACGAGCTCCGATCTTTGGAGCTTGTCACGCGTGAACTGTTCTGAATAATGCCATAACTCATCGTATTCCTTTTCGCTCATAGGTTAATCTCCTTTCATACATTCTTATTCCATTTTTTTGGATGGTATAAGATTTATAGGAGATATACTATTCCATCGGCGAGGACATAAAGTCAATAGTTGCAATTATACAATACAGTTAGTTGAAGTAGGTCGGAAAAACAAAACTTCGCCAGTTATGGTTAGATTTGTTACTTAACATATGCAGTAGCAACTCAGTCCCACTTAACACTATATAAAAAATATTTTTGTGGCAAAACGGGATTGAGCGACCATTATAATTTATTCTTATTATAAGTAAGCGACGTTGCTACTGCTGTCAGGCGTTCGTTGGCTGCATATTAATATTGTTTAATCATATTAGATCGTTAGTCAATACTAAAAAGGATTAGGTTTTACTGATCCAATTGTTCTTTCACCCTCCTGATACGCATTAATAAGCTGATCAATCGTGAATGTTGAATCCACTTCATATCGCATGGTTGCGGTGTTTAGAATTCTATAACCATCTCGAAACTGGTTAGCCTTGGTACCAAGATCGAAGGCAGAGATTATACCGAATGCTAATGCAGATGCTAATGCTAGCCAGCGATGGTAAGGACGGAGGCGTGCAACATCAGTGAAAATGAGAATCCAAGAAATTGTACCAATAAGAGCCAAAACTAGATATGAAAGCCTATGGAACTCTGCTCCAATTCTCCACATTTGTTCTCTTTGGTGTAATTCCGTAGGTATATTCCGTAGCATACCAGAGGACTGTCCTGTTGTATTTGAATAAAAGCTCAGAAATATGATTGTTAACAGCACCAATAAAATTATTGTGAGAACCGTCCAATTATTCTTCCATCTGTGTACTATAAATGTTAAAAGAGAAACGATACAGCCATATTTGAATCCAAGAAATGGATCATATAAAGAGAATCCAACTAAATATCCAATAATCAAACCGACAGGAATTGCTACGGCTAACTCTTTAAGCCATCGGTCGGATGTATTGCTCTTTTTGATCGTTTTCATAATTATCCTTTCATTTATTCATCAGTAATGAGAAGCAACCGTACCTGAAAATCGAAAATATATACTGCCAATGACGCCTAACGGTTGGTGTAGCAATGCCGTGGCGCCGACTTTATATATCAATTGACGGCGTCATGGAATGAGCATCATACATTGAGTAACGCAGCGATTTCACTTTTGCCTTTTCAGTAAACGAATGTCGTTGCTACACCTGTTATGCACCGTTGCATAGTCTTGATAGGGATGCAATAAGCAGCACTATGTAAATGATTCCGAACGCGAGGGGAAAGAAAGTCAAGAAGTAGAATGTACCTCCAAGTCCCCATCCCAGCGATTTTCTGATATTTTGAGATTCTGTCAATGGCTTGTATTTCACACTCTGCTTAGGCCACAGTTTTGCATCGTTCTCAACTTTTTCTGCAAGAGCTTCAAAAGCGTTTTGAAATTTCTTTCCCCTCCAACCTAAAATAGCCCAGAAAGGACTAGTCAATAGTCCGAATATACTGATCGTAATCAACACCATTGAAGACATAGCTGGGGAACTGTTTGTAGCAAAAATCGCAGTCCAAGCTAGGACTAGCACTGAATTCGCTACAAGAAAATTGTAAAACCGATTCCAGGTTACAGAGTCCGAGTGAGTGATCAGTTGAACAAGCGCTGCGTACGGGTCCATGAAATCGATGCTCCTTTCTTTTGAGTTAGTTGCCATGGCGCATAACGGTTCCGCATTGGCGATGTGGCGGCTTTCATTGCTCATCCAGCCCGGAACCGAAGATGACTAAAATTACAAAAGTTCATTGCGTATTCTGTAGCTCTGTGTTATTCGTCTGCCGAAACCGAAGCTGAGTAGCGATATGTCGGCGATTGTTCTTCCGTCGCTCCGCTATATTGCTAATGCAATGTTACGAGCAGTTTTTATTTTAAGCCAAATTTCTTGTCAATTAATGCAAGGTATGCAATGTCACTATTCAACAAATCTTTTTTACCGTATCCTTGAAAAGCTGAGTAAACTGCATTACCGAGTCCATAAATACCAAGTGGATTATTCTCTGTGACAAATCCAATGCCTGCACTTGTTAAACCGAATAAGGTTCCTAATACAACCTGTCCAACTTTTGATTCATTTAGTTTTTCAAATATCTCTTCTCGTTGGTGATTTAATTCTTCAAGCTTTAGCTTATATAGAAAATTTCTCTGCTCTCCGTCTTTAATAGTTGTTACCTCAATAATGGTTGTTTCAAGTTTATTTCTAAAGGTTTTCAGTTGTTTGCCATATTTCTGCTTAAAATTACGAAGTTTATTTAGGTCTGGATTAAGAGGATAGGGCATTAAATCTTTTAGAAATTTCCCTCTCGTTATTTGTGAATAATGAGAAAGCCCTTTTTGCTGTAAAGAAAAATCAATATTAATGGGGTCGTCTGTCCCTAGTGTAAATTGTCCACTTTTAGATATGACCGTAACTAGATACATCATATAAAGTCTAGCAATTCTGCTTTCGATATTAAACCATTCCCAATTTTTTCTTTTTGCTACGTCCATCTGTTCCAATTCAGAAAAAAGTCGGTAGTCTGCCTTTTGAAAATGAATTCTGCTTGTATGTCCTTCTTTGAAATCTTTTTGGCTTTTAGCTAAATTAAATTTTGGTTGGGTAATTAATCTTATGAAAGAGTCAGTGAAATGTTGCAACTGATAAATGTAATTATCCGGAAAAACTTGTTGTATTAATTCTTGCTGAACAAAGTTGAGCATATCTCGTTCAAACTTATTGGGTTTTTCTTTATAAATCTGTGGTACGATAGCGCCAACATTATCCCAATATAAGATACTTCTAATTGTCCAACTATTATTAGGGACATTAATGTAGGGGAAATATAGTAGGTTGTTTGTCATAAAATTGCTGGTAACATACGTAAAAACGCAATATTGCGTTTTTATTATTTGTCTAATATCAACCAAAAAGCTTTAGTTCCCGTGAAGTTTATCGGAATGAATCCCCAGAATCCAAGGCGCGGGAACTACTTGAGTAAAGTGTAATGAGTTTTAGGAAAAAAAGCAAGGAATTAGGCATTCCTTTAATTAAAATGTCGTTTCGGGGACGTTTTTTGAATCTTTTCAATGCAGCTCACTCTTCGGGCTGGACCAAGTAATCATTTTTTCATCTTGTCAATTCCCTATAGAGTGTGATGAGATGATAAAATGGGATTTTATCACTTTGTCAATGACAATATTTATGATGAAATGATAATTTGATAAAATGATTTTGTCATCATCAGTATTTTATAGGGTTTTGCAATATGAGAAAGTGCCACATCACTCCCATGGAAACGATAGTAATTACTGACTGCTGTCGAATCAAATGGCGATCAGTTCAAGTTAACTGTGATTCGATCTACAGCTTTATGCAATTCTCCTCCTGACAAATGAGAATAAACTTGCGTTACGACAATCGAACTGTGCCCGAGCAATTTCTGTACCTCATAAATCCCCACACCATTCTGCACAAGCCAGGTAGCAAAAGTATGACGTAGACTATGAAAATGTAACTTCGTCTCCAATCCAGAGGCGATCACTGCTTGTTTAAAAAGGTGCGAGATTCTTACTAAGTTCAGCTTCCATCCCTTTTCACCTACAAATACATATTCTGATCTTCGCGGCAATGATTCCAGTATTCCAAGTGCGACAATATTAAGAGGAACAACTCGTTCCTTTCCAGTTTTTGTATGAAAGCTTTCTGAATTTATGATATAGATGAGTTTATGCGATAAGTCAACTTGACTCCACTTCAGATTTGCTATCTCGCCGCGTCGTAGACCTGTATTCACCGCAAACAACACGACGTTCTTGAACCATTGTTTTGGAATGGCGGCAAGCAACGTATTTATCTCTTCTCTGTTTAGGTATATAGGTCGTTGATGAGGAACAGTTAATAAACGTATAAATTTAAATGGATTCTTTTCGAGTATCTGCCACCTAACAGCTAATCCGAATATTGCTTTAACTGTTCGTAAATCAATGTTCACTGAAATCGGTTTTACTCTTTTTAGCCGGTCAACTTTAAATCCTTCAATATCAAGCGGAGTAATTTTGTCGAGATGCTTGTCACCAACCGACTTAATAAAGAATCTCATCGCATAAGCTGCTTTATCGGTAGTTCCTTTCGCGTGATGGATCTTAGAATATTCAAGAAACTTCTGGAAGAATTGCGACAGAGTGAGATGAGGATAGACCGATCCTTGTTGATTCTCAAATTGCTTTAAGATTTTTTTTGCATCAACTTTACTTTTAGTCTTAGTGGAAATGCGCTGCCATTTGCAGGTGCTGTTCAGGTAACAGAGATAGAAAATTCCGTTAGTTCGTTTGATTAGAAACATCGCAGTCTCCTTCGTGAATATTTGAAATGTGAGACCGCATGTGATCAATTTGTGATCACTTGATGTTTTTTGAAAATTGAATCGAGGCAGGAAATATTTACAAAATCGAAAAGCCCTGTGTTTACTTAACAATGTGCCGAGGGCGGGACTCGAACCCGCACGCCCTTTGCAGGACACAGGATTTTAAGTCCTGTGCGTCTACCAATTCCGCCACCCCGGCAGGGGAAACTCTATGAAATTAAACTAAATTCCTTTATTGCTTTTCTACTGCTTCTTCATCGTTCAACGTTTTACTGATCACTTCACTGATCACCTTACTGAACAGCATTTCTTAGCAGCCAAATAAAAACGCCAAGCGAAACGAGGCTTCCGATCTCTTAACACTCAGCGTCTCAACCTTTCGGTTGTAAATTCTTTTCTTTTTTCGGAAGCTTGTTTCATTAAGCACATTACTAATATACAAAAGGATGAAAAATGAAGCAAGATTTTATAATAGTCAGCAATGTCTCAGTGTGAATTATAGCGGATAATTAAGGGTTGAATAGCATTCTACGATACAACTGGTGAAGACAGCTAAGGTAGGTGAAAGGGCAAGGTGTAGAAAGATAAAAACGATTAAGAATATTTAGGAAAATCTATCTCAAACATTAAGGCATAAGTCTCAAATTTTATTTTAAAATTTTCAAAAAATCCTCTGTGCCCAAGAAGAACGCCAACCGAAGGCGAATCAATAAATCGTATTTCACTTGTCTTCCTGCTATTAGATAATCCATCTACTTCAATATCAAGACTATATTCCCAGCTTTTTGTTGGAACGCCATTAATGCCCAACAGTGGGCGCATCGGCAATTTTTTTATATCTATCCCCAGCATTCTGCCGAAGCCATTATTTATTACTATATTATCTGCGCCAGTATCTAATAATCCCCGTGTTTTTATACTTTTTGAGCCAACATATAGAGTTATTGCTAATGTCGGACGATGGACAAAATTATTTCTTTCGTCTTTAAATCGAGTATAAGAGAGTATCATATAAAAGAAGTTACAGGCGCGAATGAATACCGCGGATCAGGAACCTTCATTACAATGCCGTCGTTAATTTTTTTGCCAAGTCCTTCAATTTCATCTGCCACGGCAAGCACTTTTTTGTTGTCCTTCGACAAGACAACCCATTTATTTTCTAAACCATCAAAAATACTTGAAAGATCAATTATTTCGATTGGATTCTTCATTTTATATACCCATTGAGACGTTATAAGATAACGAAATGTTGCAAAAAATCAATACTTTCCTTTGTGCTTATCATTTCTTCTATATTTTTAACATATAGATTGCAAAATCCGTTCCCTATGTAAGATGCGTATTTTATCTAATTTTGTAAATATTGGAAAGTTCAATTCCTACCAATTACACAAAATCAACTACTGAACTCTAATATATATTATACGGCCCATTTAGTTCTATTTTAAGTAGTTTGCAGGACACAGGATTTTAAGTCCTGTGCGCCTGCCTGCCCTCCTACGGCGGGTAAACCGGCAGGCAGGTCTACTCCCGAAGGGATTCCTTCGGAACAATTCCGCCACCCCGGCATAGAATTTAATAATTTCAAATTTTAAAATTTAAAATTGGATATTACATCTTTTACTATTTACTTATCACTAATCACTTATTACTTATCACCGCTTCTACGAAAGCTGAAGCTTTCGGCTACCGACAATTCACTGTTTACTACTTACAATTTACAATTTGCCATTTACAAATTTTCAGAGGCGCCGAGCGGATTCGAACCGCTGCATAAAGGTTTTGCAGACCTCTCCCTTACCACTTGGGTACGGCGCCATTTGAATTAAGAATAAAGAATGAAGAATGAAGAATAAAGAATAAAGAATAAAAAATGTAAAATTAAGATTTGAAAGACTCTCTATATCAAAGAACAAAAAACCCACTGCCGGGAAATACAACTGCAGCGGGGTTTGTTTACGCTTCCGAAACTTGGAGCGGGCCGTTCGATATTTATCGGACGCGCCTCACTCCAAGCACTTCGTGCTTGGAGCGGGAAACGAGGCTCGAACTCGCGACATCAACCTTGGCAAGGTTGCGCTCTACCAACTGAGCTATTCCCGCATTTTTAAATAATTACACCTAATAACTATACTAATATACCAAAAACACTGCCTCTCCGCAAGAGTTTTTTCTGGGCTATTTCACGTTTACTTAGTGAAAACCGCACAGGTTAAAATCGCTTTCTATTCCTTCCTTTCTGCTTCTGCATCAATAAATCGGAGTATGATACGGCTTCCGTATCTGAAGGCTTTATCTTAAATTTTTCCACAAGGTTTTTCAACAGCGTTTTCGCCTGCGATCTTCCGTTTTTTACCTGCACTTCAAATTCAATAAATGAACCCAGTCCATACACATCGTCAATATGAATCCTAGCATTTTTATAAAGAAAGATGCGCCTTTTTTTATCTATGATAATTTTTCGGCCGATTGCGGTTGTAAGAATTTTATTAACCGACTGCGGATCACCGACAGACATTACGATATAATCTGAATATCTGCTGGTTCCTTTATTCGGCCTGATATAATATATTAACTCCGCTGTACGCGAATTTATAATTCTCAGTTTAAGACGTCCATGCCTGACATTATAATAAATATCCCGCTGGCATAGAAATTCCCTGGAACGGCTGTGTAAACCGGCCGCTGTACGAATTGCAGCAGGCAGTGACGGGATTCTTGCTTTTAATTCCAGGTTTTGAAGCATTTATAAGAAATGAGTAATCAGCTATCGGCCTATTTCGATTATCTTATATTCAAGCGTTCCTGCCGGTACTTTAATTTGAACAACATCGCCCTGTTTCTTTCCCAGAAGTCCCTTGCCGATCGGAGAAGTTACTGAGATTTTATTTTGTTCAAAGTCAGCTTCTTCAGGTGCTACCAGGCGGTACTCGATAGTTTGTTTTGTACGCTGATCCTGAATTTTAACAAGCGAGAGAATATATATTTTATCCGTCGGGAGCGAAGACATATCAATTATTTGAGCACGGGAAAGTGTCTCCTCCAGTTTCGCGATACGAAGTTCGAGATGCTGCTGAGCTTCCTTTGCTGCATCGTATTCTGCATTCTCGCTCAGATCGCCGTAGCCCCGCGCCTCTGCAATTTTTGCAGCCATATCGGCGCGGCCGTTCGTTTTCATTTCGTGAAGAACGTGTTCAAGTTCAGCCAACTTTTCACGAGTTAAATATACTTTACCGTTATTATGACCATCCATACCGACTCCTTGCAGCGAAAAAAATCCCCTCAGTAAAATGTCTCTGAAGGGCGATTCAAAAGCAATAGCCACCATCCAATGGATGATGGCTATCATTAAAAATAAAGTAGCTGATAAATTAATAAGACGCAAGAATAATCTTGCAGCTTAACTTTTATTACCCTCTGCGGTTTTCTTTGGATCTATTAAGATCAAATGGCCTAGTTTATCGCGTTTTGTTGCTAAATACCGTTCATTATGCTCATTCGGATGAATTTCAAGCGGAACACGCTCCACAACTTCAAGTCCGTATCCGGTCAGGCCGATGATCTTTTTCGGATTATTGGTCAGCAATCTTATTTTTCCCACACCGATATCGCGCAAAATTTGCGCACCTATTCCGTAATCGCGCAGATCTGCTCTGAAACCGAGTTCTTCATTCGCCTCCACAGTATCAAGTCCGCCATCCTGCAGATTATAAGCCTTTAGTTTATTCAACAGACCGATACCCCGCCCCTCCTGGCGCATATACAATACAATTCCATGACCCTCGGCTTCAACACGTTTCATGGAAGCAACCAGTTGGGCATTGCAGTCGCATCGAAGAGAACCGAAGACATCGCCTGTCAGGCATTCAGAATGGACACGGACAAGAGTCGGTTTTTCCGGAGTAATATCTCCCTTAACCAGAGCAATATGATCTTTGTTGTCTGTCTGACTTCTATAAAGGTACAGCTTAAAATTTCCGTACTGCGACGGAAGATTAGTCGATACAACTCTCTCCACCAGTCTCTCGCGGCGTATGCGGTACTCGATTAATGCACGTACGGTTATTATTCTTAGATTGAATTTTTCTGAGAGTTTCAGTAATTCCGGTACACGTGCCATTGTGCCGTCTTCAGCAAGTATTTCGCACAGAACCGCAGCCGGATTAAGTCCTGCTAGTCTGCAAATATCAATTGCCGCTTCTGTATGCCCTGCGCGGCGCAGTACACCGCCTTCCATGGCGCGAAGCGGAAAAATATGCCCTGGACGGGCAAAATCACTCGCCTGCGCTTCCGGGTCAACAAGGGCACGGACTGTAATAGAACGATCGGAGACTGAAACTCCTGTGGTCGTTCCATGCAGATAATCTATAGAGACGGTAAACGGGGTTTCATGGAGAGATGTATTTGCATCAACCATTAAATCCAAATTCAACTGCCTGGCCTTTTCTGCCGTAATAGGCGCGCATACCACTCCACGCCCTTCTTTAACGAAGAAATTTATAGCTTCCGGTGTTGTCTTCTCTGCCGCGAGAATAAAATCTCCTTCGTTCTCACGATCCTCATCGTCGACAACAATCAGAATTTTTCCCTGCCGGAATTCTTCTATTGCATCTTCTATTGTATCAAAATTCTTTTTTGCCATTACTGTATACGCAGTTAAAAATTACTCAATCTTTTTTACAGGTTCAGTTTCAGAAAGAATTGTTCCTATGGTACCTCTATCGACTTTTATCTTCACATTATCGGCAATCTGAACGATAGCCGTTTTTTCATCCAATCCTGCAATCGTACCATAGATCCCGCCGGATGTGATTACTTTATCGCCTTTTTTCAAACTATCCAGAAGCTTCTGCCGTTCTTTTGCACGTTTTTGCTGAGGACGAATGATCATAAAATAAAAAATCAGGATTATAGATCCAAAGAGAATAATAGTTGATGACCAGCTCTGACCTCCATCGCCTGGTGGTGGAGCCATTAGAATTGTGAAATATTGCAGCATTTTTCCTCCAGTTTATTTATTGTGTAATTGATGTTTGTTGTTCGATCTGCGATGATGCCTGTAATTTTGCCAGCATTAAGGTTTTCCATTGTTTAAAATTTTTATCGATAATTCTTCTGCGCGCTTCTTTGGTCAACCATAAAAAGAACGAAAGATTATGAATTGATGCAAGCTGAAGCGCTAAAATTTCCTTTGATATAAAAAGGTGCCTGAGATACGACCTGGTAAAAGTCTTGCACGTATAACAATCGCATTCCGCATCGACCGGTGTAAAATCCGTTTTATATTGGGCATTTCGCATATTTAGCGTCCCATTACGCGTAAAAAGCATCCCGTTTCTACCGTTTCTTGTCGGTATCACGCAATCAAACATATCAATCCCACGGTCTATTGATTCCAGGATATTCTCCGGCAAGCCGATTCCCATTAGATACCTTGGTTTTTCCTTCGGAAGAAATTCTTCTGTAAATTCCGTTATTCTGTACATTTCTTCCACCGGTTCCCCGACTGCAAGTCCGCCTATGGCATATCCATCGAAATTCATTTTAACAAGTGCGCCTGCGCTCATTTCCCTGATTTCAGGATATACACTGCCCTGAACAATACCGAATAACGCCTGCGAATGACCGTAGCGCGGTGTATTTTTTTCAAACGCCGTTTTGCACCGATCCGCCCACCGGACAGTCATTTCGTTCGATTCTTTAGCATATTTAAACTCGCATGGATACGGCGTGCATTCATCAAGCACCATCATAATGTCAGACCCGATCGTTCGTTGAATCTGAATAATATTTTCCGGAGTAAAAGTATGCGGTGAACCGTCATGGTGCGAACGGAAAGTAACACCGCTTTCATTAATTTCACGTAAATCTGTCAGGCTGAAGACCTGAAATCCGCCGCTGTCGGTAAGTATCGGTTTATCCCAGCTGATGAACCGATGCAGGCCGCCTGCTTGCTCTATGATATCCATTCCCGGCCGAAGATAAAGATGATAAGTGTTGCCGAGAATAATCTGCGCACCCATCTCAATCAACTCACGCTGTTCACAAGCCTTAACCGATCCCTGTGTTCCGACAGGCATATATACGGGAGTTTCGATTACACCATGATCGGTCTCAAGAAGTCCTGCCCGGGCTTTGCCATCTTGTGTTACACATTTATATTTCAAATGCTTCCCATCAATAAAAAACCGCAGAAGATATTTCCTGCGGCCGAGTAGATTGTTATGAACTCTTCTAATAAAATATAGACAGAAAATGGGCAGTTGTCAAATGATGGTAGTGGGCTAATCTCAATTTTCTTATTAACCATATTAAGATTCCCGCTAAAAATCCGCGGGAATGACAAAAATAATATTCTGTCATTCCCGTTCCGAAGGAATTCCTTCGGGAAATGCCTCTATCGGGAATCTTAAAATAGCCCATTACTCAAATAATTAAACGCTTGAAATTCAATTTAAACGCCAAAAAACACATATTATCATTATTGAAATTTTGATAATTAATCCTTAAGGTATAATTACATAGTTATTTAAGCCTTAGCCAAACAAAAACTAAAAGGAAGATTAATGTGAAAAAGATAACTTTTTCTTGTTCAGCTATGCTTATGCTGATTGTTTTAGGATTATCGAATTATTCCTGTAATGATAACGAGACAACTGCCCCTGAAAACAATAAAAGAACCCTCGAAACAGGAACATTCACAGACAACCGTGATAATAAAATATACAATTGGGTAAAGATTGGCAATCAAACGTGGATGTCGGAAAATCTGAATTACGACGCTGGAACAGGAAGCTGGGTGTACAGTGAAGCAGCATACAATGACGAAGCGGCAAACGCGACGGCTTACGGTCGTCTATATGATTGGGAGACCGCTTGTAATGTATGTCCGAATGGATGGCATCTGCCTTCCGATATTGAATGGACGGAACTTACAAATTTTCTTGAAAGCAACAGTTATGGTTACGAAGGCAGCGGTAATGATATAGCAAAATCGATGGCAGCTGCTTCAGGCTGGACAGGAATCGACAGCGCAGGTACTGTAGGAAATGATCAGGCAAGTAATAACAGCAGCGGTTTTTCGGCTCTGCCGGGCGGCGGCCGTGTTTACGGAACCTGCAGTACCTTACGATTCAGCGGTTACTGGTGGTCTTCTACAGAGTTTGACTCAAACGACGCATATTGCCGATTCATGCATGCCAATTTTAAAGAGGTCTTAAGAAACCATTATAATAAAAGTTACGGCTTATCAATACGCTGTATAAAAGACTAGTGCCACTTCTAAAAAATAAATCTTGCGTTAAATAGACAAGGTTTCTCAGAAAAGGCACTAGCATCCGATTGATAATCATCTGCGCTTTAATACTTTATGAAAGGAACTTAGCGTAGGAACCTGAGATATGCAGATTAGACTGACTGCATAGCAGCCGGCAGGTATTCGATAAGATCGTTAGCCACAATACCGCGAACACCGACTTTCTCTGCAGCCATGTCGCCGGATAATCCATGAAGATATACACCTGTCCATGCAGCTTCTTTATCCAGCATTCCCTGTGCCCATAAACCGGCGATAATTCCGGACAGAACATCGCCGGCACCGGCCGTAGCCATGCCCGGATTTCCTGTTGAATTAAGAATTGCCGATCCGTCTTTTGAAGCAACTACTGTCGGAACACCTTTAAGAACAACCGTTATCTGATTTTTTTTCGATAAATCACGCGCGGTGTTAATCCTATTTTTTTCGATTTCCGTCGAAGACAACTTTGTTAGACGTGAAAATTCACCGACATGCGGTGTCAATATGAATTGAGCACGCGAGGAACGAAGCTTGGAAATGCCTTCTGCAGCGATTGCATTCAATCCATCTGCATCAACAAGCAC